>CALEKV010000074.1 GCA_937902525.1 uncultured Candidatus Saccharibacteria bacterium
GTACCTAACTACCGAAGTAATGGGTACTTGTTTAATATACGAGGAAGGAAGAACTCTAATAGTCAATTGCGTATTTATGGATACTTCTAGCGATATGCGCAGTGAATAGTTTCGACTATAATAATATTGGAGGTGTATATGAAACATAAAGACATTATCAATTCAGAAATAAAAGCGAAGTGTGACAATCACGCAAAAATACGTGATTATTTAGTGTCACACGGCGCTGACTTCAAGGGTATGGACCATCAAATAGATACCTATTTTACTATTAGCAGAGGTCGGCTTAAGCTCCGGGAAGGTTCGATTGAAAATAACCTGATCTTTTATGAACGAAACGATGATGCTGGGCCCAAGCAGTCTGCCATTACCTTCTCACCAGTAGAGAAAGGCTCATCAATACGCCCCGTTCTCGAGAAGGCACTCGGAATTAAAGTAGTTGTCGATAAACAGCGTGAAATATATTTTATTGACAACGTGAAGTTCCACCTAGACAAAGTAGAAGGCTTAGGTTTGTTTATGGAAATCGAGGCTATTGATTGGGACGGGACAATTGGTGCAGATAAGTTACGTAAGCAATGCGAGCACTACGCAAAAGAATTTGATATAGCAAAAACTGATTTAGTCGTGGGGTCATACAGCGATTTGTTGTTGGAAAAATAAAGATGGGAGGATGACTATTCATCATCCGCGGCAACTCTGCGAGTGGCAAATCTACAATCGCTAAAAAACTGCAGCTGGAGTTAGGATATGGCACCATGCTTATTCCGCAGGACGTCATACGGCGGGAGATAGTTCGGGTTAAAGATGAGCCAAATAATCCTGCAATTGAACTTATCAAGCTAACCGCAATGTACGGTAAGAAAATTGGATACAATGTCATTCTAGAGGGTATTCTTAGCAGTAATCGATACAGTGCAATGATCCGTGATTTGGTTGATGAATTTGGAAAAAATACTTACGCTTATTACTACGATGTTTCATTCGAGGAAACCCTGAGGCGACACAGCTTAAAACCTGTTGCAAGTGAGTATGGCGAAAAGCAAATGCGTGAATGGTGGCAAGAAAAAGATTACCTAAACATTCAACAGGAAAAGACTATCTCAGAGAATATGAACATAGATGATATCATCGCAATGATACTATCGGATGCTGATATTCGATGATTATGTAATAGGTGGATGGCGTGGAGTATTTTTATGGCTTACTCAGGGTGCCTGAAGGTTACTCCTGATTTTTCCATAATCTCGTACAAGCATACTCATGTAGGTATATGGTTATGAGATCAACCCACGCGCTTCAGTATGTCAACCTCCCCAAATCCTAAACACCCCGTTTCTTCTCAAGCGAGCGTAGCGGCGTAAGCCGCTGGGCTCATTCGTAATGCCGTATGGATGCGTTTGTGGTTGTAATAGTAGATTGTCATCGCAATGCCCTCGTACAGTTCAGCTAAGTCCCTAAAACGGCTCGTTGGACCCAATTCATCCTTTAGTGTTTTGTAGAACCGCTCCTTGAACCCATTTTGCCACGGGCTGCCTTTGTCTGAACAAGACAAGGTAACCTCAATCTTTTGACACAAGTCTCGTAGTCTGTAGCTGAGGTATTCCGAGCCTTGGTCGCTATGCAAAATGAGCGGGGCTGGATATTTACTGAGCGCGTCAAGCACTGCTCTATGTACCAGCTCACTGTCATGCCTGAGCCCGACACTCCAGCCAACAATCCGCCTGGTCTTGAGATCTAAGACCGTGGCAACATACACCCACATACCCATAAACCACACGTGGGTGAAATCTTGGACCCATGCACCTGATTCAACCATACGGGCATAGCTTTGGCCGTCTTGTGGCCTGTTCTCGTCCTTGAAATCGACATACGGCTTAAGAGCGTTAGCAGGCGCGGCCACCTCAGCGATACCCGCTTTCGCAGGCTGCTTCTTGGCGCGCTTGGCGGCCTTTATGCCAGCTAAGTTTCGTATGCGACGAGCCTTCTTTTCCGTCCAATTAAGCTCGATGGCGAAACGCGCGACGCCGTAGTATTTGTTAGCCTTATGGACGGTTATAAGCTCCGCTATGGCCACCTCATCCCGCTTGGATTGCCTAGTTGGTTTTGTATAGATACATGACCGAGATAGCTTAAGGACGCGGGCAAAGTGCGTGCGCCACCCTGACTCGATGACTTCCAGGATGGCTATTTTTTTGACTTTTTGAGTTCGACGGTTGCCCGCCCAAGCAGGTTATACAGCTGCTCGTTCTCTTTTTTAAGCCGGTTATTTTCTAGAATGAGGCTCGTACTGCTGTTCGCCACACCATCTCTCATCCAGCTGTAGATTGCTTTTGGGCCAATATTATACTGGCGGGAGGCGTCAGCTACCGTCATAACCTCATCCCTAATCTTTGCGATTATTTCATCTCGTTTTTTCTGTGGCGTAATGACACCTTTTGCCATAGTAAATCCTCCCCAACAATTTGGAATTGTTACATGTTATTTTAACTGATTAGTCAGCTTCTAGAATAGACTAGTTGTTGATTATATGGGGAGTGGGAAAATAACCCTCAATTACAGGGTTAACTATCATGTATAATATGAATTATGCCTGAACTGAAACATATACCAAATTATGGTTACTCTTTCGAAGCTGGGCCATTGCCAGAATCCGGGCTGAATGAGGAGATATTATTAGGTAATTGTCGGCTATTGTTACAGTTGTACTTCAAGCTTTCGCGTGGTAAGTACTTTTCAGAGAAAGAGTTATTGAATCCAGAAGCTATTGTGCATACTGGTGAATTAATTGATCAAAATTTCGATGATGGAATCGATCTTAGTAAACTGTCTACCGGTACAGTAGTTTATGGAGAAAAGATAGCAAATAAAAATGGAGAAGAGGTTGATTTCTCGCAAAACGTTTTCGACAGCAGAGCTGACTACTTGATTAGACTACATACAGCTATATTCGCCGGTTGCTTCTCGGATGTTAAGCCTCTAATTGGCGCTATGGTTGAGATTGATGATAACGTAGTAGAGTCTAGCCCTGCGATATTGCATGCCACAGCGATAGTGGATGGTGTAGCGGTTTGGTCAGTCGAGAGATTTATCAAATACTATAAACCAGTCTCCGCAAAAAAGTTTCTGCCCGATTGAATCTTCCTGGAATACATCCACTATCCCCAGCTACGTAAGGAATTCCTTCTTTGTAATAGGTCATCCGGAGCAAGCTATGCTTACTAGCGCTCAGAATAAACGAGATTACTCGGCTGTTCTTTTGCAGTCTTCAAAAATACAATATCTCTGCTAATTATATTTTGAATATACAAATCAGACGGCCAAGGGATTGATTCCATAGCCTTTATAGCATCATCGATCGTGGTCCACTCGACAACTGAATTTTTTTCGGCATCACTTTCGTCGCCAACAAGTATCGGTGAGCCTTTTTGACCAACTACATTCAAAATATAGCCCGACGATTCGCTCGTAGAACCTTCGTTACTCCGATATTCAACCGTTGTCCCGATATACCTAATTATCTGTACGTCGCAGCCGATTTCTTCTTTACATTCACGGATAATTCCTTGTTCAAACGTCTCCTCAGGTTTAACGCCGCCCCCAGGGAGAGTGTAATAGCCTTCATTTTTTGCATGAATCATAGCAATATTGCCGTCTTTGTCGTAAGCAATTCCACGAACAGCACGCCTGTGTCTTAGCCGTTTCGCTTGTTTATCTGAAACATTTTCTTGATTAAAGCTAGCTAGTATATTCATAAACTCACCATATTATATTATATTATGTATAACATTTTTAAGTATCGCTTCTATTCGTTAATTTCAATAGGTAGATGTAACTCGGCTATACATATAGCATCTTCGTTTTCGTAGCTACCTGCTGAACTCTTGTAAAACTCAAGACAGGTGAACGGCAGATGGTCATTTAAACTCAAACGTTGATTGATACGGTATTTGTTTAGTTCCTGCCACAACATAGACAATAACGCACCTGGTCCATGGCTCTTATGAATTAATGCTCTATATTCTGGGATAGTCACAAGCGGTAGAGTAACCCCTGTTTTAAGTTGGATGTCATGGTGGCGCATGATACCGATTCTCATTTTTGCGTTCTTTGGATTGTAGCCCGCGTCCATATAAATAGTTAAGAACACGGCATTGTCAGGTAGATCATTAAACATCGATCGCAGTTCTTTAAGGTAACCTTTGATGCTGGCGTAGGGGCCTTGTTTGTCGAGGTAATATATCTCAAATGATTTCTGTTGCTTGATAACAGGGTTCACTAGAGTACCAGTCGATGTCAAGTTGGCGTAATAGCTCTTCGTATCGGCAAGTGTGTGCTCCAAATTAGCAATTTGCTTTTCAATCAGGCTGCGCTTTTCTTCAAAGAGATGTTGTAAGGATTGTCCCTGCCCTATATATGCTTGGATGTCGGCGATAGAAAATCCCAACTTTCGCATCAGCAATATGCCCTGAAAGTCTATTATCTGCTCGGGGCGGTACATTCGATAACCGGATTCATCTGTCTTGTATGGGTTGACTATGCCTTTTTCTGCGTACCATAAAACTGTTCGCTTGGTGGTACGAGCGAGTTTTGCGAACTCTCCGGCTGTAAATAACTTTTCTTCCATATGCTATTGACTATGACGTTACGTAATACTTTATTATGACGTCTATAAAGGAGTTGTCAAGATGCATGACATTGTGATTAAAGGAGCTAGAGAGAATAATTTGCAAAACATAGATCTCACAATCCCACGCGGTAAGGTGGTTTGCTTCGTGGGCGTGAGTGGTTCGGGTAAGTCCACGCTGGCATTTGATATTATTGCCCGCGAAGGCCAACGACAGTATTTCGAGTCGTTACCTTCATTCGCACGACGTCTCTTGAACAAGACTAACCGACCGGATGTCGCCGAGATAAAAGGCATTTCGTCGACGATATTAATTGGCCAGGAACGTGTAACTGGTAGCCCACGCTCAACAGTCGGCACACTATCCGAAGCTTATACATACTTAAGGATGCTCTACTCTCGTGCGGGTAAACCGGCCCTAGATTCGTCGTACTTTTCGTTCAATCACCCAAATGGTGCCTGTAAAACATGTAAGGGTTTGGGGCAAGCCATAACATTCGATCCCGGTAAGCTCATTGACACCACTAAAACGTTGAACACGGGTGCACTGCTACACAGCGAATGGCGTGTGGGCGGTCGTATGTGGCGTATCATCAAGGCGACGCAGTTTTTTGATATGGATAAGAAGCTAGAAGATTTTGAGCCCGATGAACTAGATAAGTTACTATATGCGCCAAAGCAATATTGGAGCGATCCTGATGATTTTGTTGGTGATAAGGTATCTTATCAGGGGATTATCGTGCGCCTGCAAAGTCCTAGGCGCCATGATCGGGATGAAATGGATTATAGACAAATTGGTGAATGTCCAGAATGCTACGGCTGGCGCTTAAATAATAAAGCTCTGTCCGTCAAGCTTAACGATAAAAATATCGGCGAGGTGGGTAATCTATCTCTTGTGGATTGTCTAGAATTTGTGCGGACTATAGACCTACCACGAGCTCTGATTATCCGGCCACGGCTAGAAGATCAGTTGCAATCTCTAGTGGATGCTGGCGTAGGATATCTATCACTCAATCGGTCGTCTGATACGTTGAGCGGCGGCGAGGCGCAACGCGTAAAAATTGCTCGTCAAATGAGCAGCGACCTCATAGAGATGATCTATGTACTAGATGAACCAACGGCTGGACTACATCCAAAGGATGTCGAACGAGTAATACTCAATCTAGCCAAACTACGTGATAGCGGGAACACTGTATTGGTCGTTGAACATGACGAAGCTGTTATTAAAAGTGCTGACCATATCGTGGAGGTTGGGCCGGGCGGTGGCAGGCAGGGCGGTACTATCGTCGCTCAGGGCAGTTTAGTGGACATACTGGCTAATCCAAACTCTGTAACGGCACCGTACTTGCAGCGCAACGCTCAAGCAGCGAAGGTTACAAGACGGAAACCAAAGGGATCGTTCCGAATCGTAGACGCTCATAGTAATAACCTAAGAAATGTGAACGTGGATATCCCAACCGGTGTTTTGGTTGCGTTGACGGGGGTGTCTGGCTCCGGCAAGAGTTCGCTTGTTGATGAATTAATAACTCAGCATAACGAAAAGATTGTACTAATTGACCAGAGTGCGGTTGGTAATAATAAGCGAGGTTGTATTGGCACATATACCGGCACATTTAATATCATACGAAGGTTATTCGCTAAAGAACATGGTATGTCCCAAAGCTTTTTTAGCTATAATGCGCATGGTGCGTGCGAAGAATGCAAAGGTATTGGCTACTTAGATATGGAGATGAACTTTTTGGGTAATGTGCAAATCCACTGCGAAACCTGTGACGGTACCCGTTACAAGCAAAAAGTCTTGAGATACTGTTACAAGGGCAAAAATATAGCGGAAATACTGGCTATGACCGCAGCAGAAGTAGGATCGTTTTTTGATAATGACGACATTCAAGCCAAGACTAGATTGTTGATCGAGGTTGGACTTGATTATCTTGAGATAGGCCAAACACTAGACACGCTCTCTGGTGGCGAAGCGCAACGCTTGAAGTTAGCTAGTCGGCTACAAAGTAAGGGTGAGTTTTATGTGTTAGACGAGCCGACGTCTGGTCTGCATTTTGCGGATATTGACAAATTAATGTGCCTTTTGAATAGGCTGGTTGACAACAACAACACGATTCTTGTAGTTGAGCATAATATGTCGGTCATATCTCAAGCAGATTGGATCATTGACCTCGGGCCAGAAGGTGGCAACAAAGGTGGATCTATAGTAGCCGAAGGCACCCCGGAACAGATCGCTCAATATGCTGAATCCCATACAGGCAAGTATCTACAACGATATTTGTCTCCATCGTAGATTGGATAGTTGAAACCAAATTTCTTGTAACTTTATATAGTTTATGCTAACATTATAAAGTTATGAAATATCATGAACAACTAAAATCTATAATGTTAGCTTCGGGCTGGTCGCAGGAGCAACTTGCGCAGACCCTTAAAGTTTCCTTCGCAACGCTCAACTCATGGATAAATGCACGGTCAACGCCTCGCGCCAAAGCAGCTATAGCTATTGAGAAGTTATAGCTCGATACT
>CALEKV010000075.1 GCA_937902525.1 uncultured Candidatus Saccharibacteria bacterium
TATATTGAGTGCTAGCGAATACCAATGTATTAGTAGGCACAAGTATTTATAAATACCCCCAGGGGGTATACAATTAAATTATGCTACCAGACTTAAAAAAACGCGCCATTCACCGATCAAAAATCATACAAGGGCAATTCAAGGGGCTTGAAAAAGCTATCGATGAAGAGGCCTATTGTATAGACATATTGACGCAAAGCCTAGCGATTCAAAAATCTCTGGCTTCGCTTAATAAGCTGATTTTAGAAAACCACCTGCGCACGCATACAGCGCATATGATGCAATCGCCCAACCATACCGACCAAAAGAAAGCCATTTCCGAAATGCTTAAACTGTATGAACTAAATAATGTCAGAGGGAACAAATGAACTACACGCAGGCCAACCATCAACACGGGCACCACAACCGCCAATCTAATCAACCACGCTCACTATACACCTGCCCTATGCATCCAGAAGTCACGGCTGACAAACCCGGCTTTTGCCCAAAATGCCACATGGCGCTTGAAAAAACAAAACAAGCAGTCAATCACGCATACAGCCACAACCATCACGACAAACACGCTGGCCACAACCCCAACATGTTCAAACAAAAGTTTTGGCTTAGTTTGGCGCTTACGGTACCGACACTTATCTTTTCACCATCTGTGCAAGGTTGGTTTGAGCTAAACTTTGCGTTCACGGGTATCGAATATATCCCGGCCGTTCTTGGCACTATCATATTTATATACGGCGGTCTGGTGTTTTTAAAAAGCGCCAAGGCCGAACTGGCTGCAAGGCAACCAGGCATGATGACATTAATATCACTGGCTATTAGCGTGGCCTTCGCGTACAGCCTGGCGGTAACGATAAAGCTGGTTAACGGCATGGATTTTTGGTGGGAGCTTGCTACGCTAGTGACAATTATGCTACTTGGCCACTGGGTAGAAATGGCGTCAATTCAAAGTGCCCAAGGCGCCCTAGGCGAACTAGCAAAATTATTACCAGACACAGCAGAGCTTGTTCACGGCAACCATATTATGAAAGTGCCTGTTAGCGAACTAAAAATTGATGACCAGATATTAATCCGGCCCGGTGCGCAAGTACCTGCTGATGGAAAAGTCAGAAAAGGCAAGTCCGACGTCAACGAATCAATGCTGACAGGCGAATCCAAACCCGTGACAAAAAGCGCCGGGCAACCGGTAATTGGCGGCACAATAAACGGTAGTGGTTCGTTGACAGTAGCGGTCACGAAAGTTGGCGGCAACACCGCGCTTGCCGGAATAATGAAGCTGGTCGCAGACGCGCAGGCCAGCAAATCTAACATACAAGTCCTGGCCGATAAAGCCGCAGGCTACCTTACCTACTTTGCTCTCGCCGCGGCCATTATAACCTGGTTAGCTTGGTGGGCAGCCGGTGCGGAGGCCTCGTTTATTTTAGAACGCGTCGTTACCGTGTTAGTAGTCGCCTGTCCGCACGCACTTGGACTGGCCATACCGCTGGTTGCCGCCATATCGACGAAGCTCGCAGCAAAAAACGGTCTTTTGGTACGCCAACGCGCCGCCTTAGAATCCGCCCGTAATTTGAACGTAGTATTGTTCGATAAAACCGGTACGCTTACAAAAGGCGAACAAGGGGTTACGAATATTATTGGTAGCGACCCAGCAAAAGCTCTAGCCATTACAGCCGCACTTGAACAAGATTCAGAGCATCCAGTTGCACGTGCCATAACTAAGTATGCATCCGCCAACAAAACACCAAAGCTTAACATCACAGATTTTTCAGCGTTGCCGGGACGCGGAGTACGGGCAAAAATCGATGGAACCTATGCCTACGCTGGCGGCCCGCAAATGATGAAAGAGTTGGGCGTAAAAATAGATAAAGCGTTACTAAACGCCACCCAAAAAGCCTCAAACGATGGAAAGACCGTTGTGTTTGCCGTTGAGAACAAATCGATATTGGGAGCGATTATATTAGATGATGTTATCCGCGAGGAATCGCGTACAGCCGTTGCCGCTTTGCACTCTATGGGCAAACGGGTCGCTATATTAACTGGCGACAACAAGGGGGGTAGCAAAGTGGGTGGCTGGCGAACTAGGCATAAAAGAATATTATGCGGAAGTATTACCACAAGATAAAGCCGCCTCAGTCAGGCAACTACAGGCTGACGGCAGTAAAGTCGCAATGGTTGGCGACGGTGTCAACGACGCGCCGGCTTTAACCCAAGCAGATATTGGTATTGCCATCGGCGCCGGGACAGACGTCGCGATTAAATCGGCCGGAATAGTATTGGTAAGCAGCGACCCGAATGGCGTTGCAAAAATTATCCAGCTATCAAAACACACTTACCGTAAGATGGCGCAAAATTTAGCCTGGGCAACCGGGTACAATGCCATTGCCATACCGCTAGCCGCTGGTGCTACTGCCGGCATTGGCTTTACTTTATCACCAGCCCTTGGCGCCGTGTTAATGTCGCTATCGACCATAATCGTTGCGATTAACGCGCAGTTGCTCCGCAAACTACAGCTTGAACCAAACGTATCGTAGGCAATATTTGTAATAATAATCACCTTACTTAACACATTGCAGGCAATTGTATGCCTAACTAATTGTTTTATGAAGATAAGCCAGCTATCATAAAATGCAGGCTGGGCTAGCCGCGGCCATTACGTGGAGGGTGAAATCATGCTTGAACGGTTGCTGTTTAGTGAACTTATCGCCTGGGCACTGCTTGCCTGTTTTGTTATCATCCTAGTTATTAATATCATCGCCCGTGTCATCACCTTTGCTTATTCCATGAGGATAAAAAAACATGAGCGGACGCCTTAAGCCCGCTGCCATAAAAATAGTCTTTGGGTCAGGGGCGCTATTCATCACGTTGTTTATTGGAGCTAACGCTTACGAAATCGTATTTAACCAAGACATACCTTTTGCCAACTCTGTCGTAAAGTACAGCGCCCAAACACCAATATCTAACCTTATAAGCACACTTAGTATTAAGCAAGGAGCCAGCCAAAACTCTAACACAAGCACACTCACCAACCTCAACTCTCTTGTTATCCCAGGCATTCGCGTGCACATACAACTGGAAGAAGCCCGTAAGGTTGGCTCGTCATGGTATACCCGTCCGGGTTTTGGCAATTACATAAATTTAAACACCAATGGCCAAGGCACATTCATTGATTATTTGATTTACACCACACAGTCCTGGAATGGTATTCCAAACCCGCGCCAAATTGATGTTGGCATGGCGGCAACTCTTGACTACGGTAATAACTCGACAATGCAATTTAAAGCAACCGCAAAGGAAACCGCTGCTGTCAGTACGCCACCAATCATTGCCACATCAGAAGCTCGTCAGATCATACTGTTGGTTGAAGATGCGGCACAAGATTCCTATCACTACTTCACCTTAGCACAGGAACAATAGCATGTGGCAACTGACCTTGTTTGAAATCGTCCGCTACATAGTTGCATTTTTTGTAATCATTACACTGCTAAAAAACATCACCTTTTTAATTATTGCGCCATTTTACCCTATCATAGAAAAGCGCCGATACTTAAAGTACCTAGTTTCAGCTCCAGCGCGCCAAAGGCGACTCGACCAATCGCCAAAAGTATCCATTATAGTACCCGCCTGGAATGAGGAAGTTGGCATCATCAAAACTATTAGCTCGGTGATCCAAAACGGTTACATAGAATACGAGCTTATTATTGTCAACGATGGGCCAACCGACCGCACGAGTGAGATATGCGAGCAATACGTCCGCAAACTATATGGCATGGGCTTGATTACCCTACACAACATTAAGGTCATTAACCAAGCTAACGGCGGTAAAGGAGCGGCGCTCAATACCGGGTTAAGTCGCGCAACGGGCGAGATTGTTTTAACGCTCGATGCAGACTCGGCCCTGAAACCGGGCGCTCTGTAAAACCTTGTCAGATACTACCATGATGACAAGTTTATGGCAGTTGTTGGCAGCGTGGAAGTATCAAACACCA
>CALEKV010000076.1 GCA_937902525.1 uncultured Candidatus Saccharibacteria bacterium
GTAATTACTGAATACCACAACCGTGGTTTCCTGATGTTGCTTAGGCTTATATTCACGCAAAAAACCCACACCATCTAAGACGGGCATGCGCAGATCCAGTAAAATAATATCAGGCGCCTCCATGCGCTGCAATAAATCCAACGCTTCTTGACCATTAAATGCCGTCGAAACGTTATGGCCGACACTAGAAAGAATCGCCTGGTAAGCATCGTTCAAAGCCTGGTCATCTTCAACAATTAGGATAGAGGCGGTACTCATGCTTGTGCTCATTTCTTTCTACTATAAAGTTATTTTATGCCAGCATTTGTGAAAATTTTCACAAGTCACGGCGGTTATCTTAACTAACATCTGTAATATACCATAATTAAATCGACTCCACAACGCAGCCAATTTAATCTACCAACCTCAAACTGTCCTACATGGAGCGCTTCCCGCGAATAGCTTTAATAATGGCTAGCAAAATAACCGCACCAAGAACTGCAGTCAAAATGCTTGGAATACTCAAGGCTGCACCGTTCACCTGGTATCCGAACAGGCTAATCACCCACCCTCCAATAAAGGCGCCGATAATACCTACAACTATATTAGCTAAGGCGCCCATGCTTGCATCGGTTTTCATAATCATGCTCGCAATCCAACCCGCCAGCGCTCCAACGATGATCCATACAATAATATCCATTAGCTACTCTCCTTTAACTTGATTGTTATGCTTTTAAGACTATACAAGCCAATAATATATTGCTGTAAAGATATTCACAAATTATATAAGTTGAGCCAATTAATAGCGGGCAGCCCGGGTTGCCCGCTAAACTTTTCCAAGCTATAACAAGGCCTGTCGGCAGCTTCGCCTAGGGCGGCTCCGTTAACCGTCACCTCCTGAGCGCTAGAGTAAATCACTCGCGCCCCTTCGTTGTCAGCCCGGCAGACTTCAGGCATGATTAGCTGTAGGCGCTTGACATTGCCGACTGATACGCGCGCAGACTGCCGCATATGAAAATCTTGAATCCTTAAAGCTAATCTCCTTTAGCGCTGGTCCGCTGATATCCAATTCAGATGGCAGACACCAGGCGCAGCCTACTGGATTGACGCCAACTTTTACCAACG
>CALEKV010000077.1 GCA_937902525.1 uncultured Candidatus Saccharibacteria bacterium
GACGACAGTCAAGCTCAGTCGGTTAACGTCCCTGAACCTAAACAAGGCTCCATGGCTACAACAATGCCGCTGGCGATGAAGCGTCGCGGGCGGTTTATGGACGTGGTGGCCCCTGCGGGATCGGGTGTTAAAAAATCTAATACGGAGCCATCAGTGAGCCGTCATGGCGTAACAATTGTAGCGCCTAAAGCTGCTGATGTCGCAACGGATATTACGCCAACTAGTGACGAGGGTAAATTAACTAGTGATGACACCGAGCAGCGTGATGTTGTCGATGCAGGAATTGCAGGTGAGACTACGTCGCCTGTCGAGACAGATGAATACGCCGCTAACCCTGAACCGGCTAATGTATGGCCTGAAGCAAAAGAGTTATCGACCGTTATCAGCAATGTGGAACAGCCACAGGTAGAGGACAGCGGTGATGAGGTAGGTGATGCCGAGTTAGATGGTAACCAAGTAGTAGGGGCAGCTACCAATCCAGTAGAGGATTTGGCTATACTGGATGGGCCTAGTGAGCCTGAAGAGTCTGGCGCGCCTAATGATTCAAACGCCGACAATGGTACGGTTGAGATTGGTTCGAGGGTTGAACCGGCAGATAAGCCAATGACGCCAGACGAGCAATTAGTAACAGTAGTGACGCCAGACACTGATATCGCTCAGTCATCTGTGGAGCCCGATGCGTCAGTTGGCCTGCCAGAATCCGTCATGAGCTCTCCGTTCTTACCGGACGCAAAAGTAGAAAAGCGACCGCTTGGGGGGAGTGATTTGCCCACTTCTGCCATGGGTGAACCAACCACCATGGCACAAGCAGCAACTGATATGCCACGGGAATACAGTAATGAACTACTAAGCTTGGATATTGATACGGCAAACACCGATAACGCGCCAAAGCCGTCAGCGCAGACGCAAGACCAACCACAAGCTGTAACGGCTCCAGCCCAGCCGGGCAATGGCAATGTTGCGTCACCAACACCTGCGCCAGCACAGCAAGCTAGCGGTGCTATATTCGATACCGATAATTACCATGCGCCATTAAAGCAGCCGGTTAAACATAAATCAGGTTGGTTAACTGTGGTATGGATTCTGGTTTTACTGATTGTGGGTGCTGCCGCCGGCGCAGCGTATTATTATTTCATGATGCAACATTAGGTAGCCTTCCGCTACAATAGTAGTATGGATATTTTGGAGGGGCTTAATAGTGCGCAACAAAGCGCCGTACTAAACACGCAAGGACCCTTGCTGATTTTAGCGGGGGCGGGGAGTGGCAAAACAAAAACGCTGACTCACCGGATAGCCTATTTGTTGCAACGCGGCGTGTGGCCGAATGAGATTTTAGCCGTAACCTTTACTAATAAAGCAGCAAAAGAAATGCGCGAGCGGTTGGCGCAGTTAACTAATCAACCAAACACGCGTGGATTTATGCCGTGGATGGGGACTTTTCATGGCATATGCGTGCGGTTGCTTAGACAGGATGGCGTGGCCATTGGGATTTCGCCCAACTTTGTGATTTACGATGAAGATGACCGGCAGGGTTTAATAAAGCAGGCCATGAAAGCGCTTGGTATTAGTAGCGATCAAATCAAGCCAAAAGCGGTCAGCTCAGCTATATCAGCTGCTAAAAATGACCTAATTGGGCCAACAGAATATATCGAAACGGCCAATTATGGGTTTCAGCAACATGTCGCAAAAATTTATAAGGAATACGAAATTATGCGTGTGGCTGCTGGTGCATTAGATTTTGATGATCTATTGATAGAAACTGTGCGAATGTTACGTGAATCCAGCGCGACTCGCGACAAATATCGTAGTTTGTTCAAGCATGTATTGATAGACGAATACCAGGATACGAACGCGGCCCAGTATGCCATTGTTAAGCTAGTGGTGAATAATCAAAAAAATATCTGCGTGGTAGGTGACGACTGGCAATCTATTTATAGCTGGCGAGGTGCCGATTTTAAAAATATCCTAAATTTTGAGCGGGATTTTCCAGGGGCGATGGTGGTAAAGTTGGAGCAAAACTACCGTTCAACCGGTCATATATTAAATGCCGCTCATAATGTAATTAGTAAAAACGTTGAGCGTACTGATAAAAAGCTGTGGACGAGTGCCGGACAGGGGTCGCCCATACAGGTGTTGGCTACATATGATGAAGCCGAAGAAGCTTTTACGATTGCCAGTAGGGTTAACGCGCAAGTTGGTATTGGCGCACGACGTTTGTGTGACTTTTCTGTGCTGTATCGCACGAACGCGCAAAGTTATGCCTTGGAGCGAGCATTTATGCAGCTGCATATTCCATACCAATTGGTTGGCGGTGTGCGGTTTTACGATCGTAAAGAAGTCAAGGATATTGTGGCCTATCTACGGCTGCTGTACCAGCCAAACGATTTAATGAGTTTTAGTCGGATTGTTAATGTACCAGCGCGGGGCCTAGGGCAAACGAGCGTTGATAAATTTTTGGCGTGGCAGTCCACTAGCGGCCTGGATATTATCAGTGCTTTGAATAATGCCGACCAGATCAGCACCTTACAGCAGCGAGCAAAAACTGGGTTTATGAAATTGGGCGAATTGTTACGCAGTCTGCAGACCATGGGGTTAAACAATGCCAGTCCGGCCGAGCTGATTGAACGGTTATTAGAACGTACCGGCTACCGTGATTATTTGCTAGACGGCACCCCGCAGGCGGAAGAGCGTGACGCAAACGTTGGTGTGCTAGTGGCGGACGCCAGGTCGTTTGCGGCCCTGCCTGATTTTTTGCAGGAAGTGGCGTTAATGAGCAGCGCCGACACTGATAGTGGTGATGATAAGGTAACATTAATGACGCTGCACGCCGCCAAGGGCTTAGAATTTCCGGTAGTGTTTATGTCTGGCATGGAAGATGGTTTGTTCCCGAGCGCCCGTGCGTTAGAAGCTGGGCCAAAGCAGCTGGAAGAAGAACGACGCTTGTGTTATGTAGGTATGACGCGGGCTAAGGAGGAGCTTTTTTTGACATATGCACAGTCCCGTGCGCAATACGGTCAGCGTTCATATGGCATGCCGTCACGGTTTTTGGAAGATATGGGCCATGAGATTGCTGTGTTTGGGTCGGAGAAGCCAGCTATGCCGCAACATGATGAGTTTGAGGCTGACATGTATAACGTGTTTGATATCGGTGATAAAGTCAAATCACGTCAATTTGGCAGCGGTACTGTGATAGATATTGATGGATTGGCGGTGACTGTCCAGTTTGAAAACGGGGCAAGCAAAAAACTCAACACTGAATTTGCCAGGCTCGAAAAGATATAGTTTTTATAACAATTTCACTAAAAAGTAACGCAGGTCTTTATAAAAGCGTGGCGTTATGATAAAATGCATAAAGCGTATGTCGAGGTCGGGTTACGTGCTTTGATTGCGTGTTTTTATGATTGAAATTCGCTCAGCTACACACCACTATAAACGAATCATAGTCGCCGCGGGACTTTTTATCACGCTTGTTTGTATTGTCGCTTGGCACACTGCATCGGCTTTTGCCGCAGGCAACCGGATAAACGACGGCGAGCGGGTAGTCACTGTTCACGATAGTGGCGAGCAGATTGGGTTAGTGACCAATGCTACTACCTTGCGCGGCGCATTGGAGCAAGCTGGTATTAGTATCAATCAAAACGATATTACAGAACCTTCACTGGACGAGCCACTAGTAGCCAGTAGCTACGAGGCTAACATTTACCGTTCCAGGCCAGTTGTAGTTAAAGATGGTGCCAAGTCAGTCAGGGTAGTTACGGCGTACCGCACTGCAAAGCAAATCACTAATCAGGCAGGCATTACATTAAATGATGCCGATATCGCTGAATTAAAGCCGGTAACGGATTTCGCAGCTGAAGGCGTGGCGGAAATTTTAGCAATTGATCGAGCCACCCCAATTAATTTTGTGTTTTATGGTAAAACTGTTCAAACATCAACTCGGGCAGTAACTGTGGGCGAACTACTGAAGGAGCGCAAAATTTCGGCGTCCAAAGACGATGTAGTGAAACCAGAGTTAAGCGCTCCAATACAGGCCGGTATGACAGTAGAATTATGGCGTAACGGCAAGCAGGTAGTGACCGCCGATGAGGAAATAGCATTCGGTACCCGGCAGGTTAAAGATGCCGACCACGATAGTGGTTATCATGAAATTCAAACAAAGGGCGAAAATGGCAAACGAACTGTTACCTATGAAATCGAAATGCGTAATGGTGCGGAAGTTGGCCGCAAAGAAACAAACTCAATCATTACTAAGCAGGCGGTCGAACAAGTCGAGATCGTTGGCGCGAAAGTCGTGGCTGGAGCGGGGCTGACGAAGTCAAAGGGTGTGCTTATGTCGACTGACAGCAACGGTGTTGTGCACCGTGAGACGTATTACGATTTGCCGATGAGCAGAGTGATGCAAAACTGCGGCGCTGGCGGAGACTACGCCGTTCGAGACGACGGCGTCAAAGTTGACAAAGATGGCTATGTTATTATTGCCGCGTATCTTACGCGTTACCCGCGATGCTCGCTAGTGGAGACGAGCTTGGGGCAGGGCAAGGTATATGATACGGGCGGTTTCGTTGCGAACCATCCAGACGGCTTCGACCTCGCTACGGACTGGTCAAACTATGATGGAATTTAAGTAGGTGGTCACGCCAAATAAGTCTCTTGGCCAGCATTGGCTTCATGACCGCGCCGCGCTCGCGGCCATTGCTTTAGAGGCCGGTATTATCGATGGCGAGACGGTACTGGAAATTGGCCCTGGGCTGGGTACGCTGACAAGCGAACTGTTGCGTCAAGGTGCAAAGGTTACGGCGGTTGAATACGATAAAGATTTAGCGCGTAAATTGCCCGGGCAGTTTCCTGGCAAAAACTTGACGGTTATTAGTCAGGATATATTGGATTTTGATCTGAGCACATTACCGCGTGGCTATAAGGTTGTTGCGAATGTTCCGTATTACATTACCAGTAAAATAGTTGAAAAACTTGTACGTGCACAGAACAAGCCGAGTGTGGCAGTGTTGTTGGTGCAAAAAGAGGTCGCTGAGCGTATAGCTGCCCGGCCTGGTGACATGAGCCTATTGGCACTTAGCGCGCAATTATTTACTACTACGCGCCTTGGGGTGTTTGTCCCGCGCGGCCTGTTTACTCCGCCTCCAAACGTAGATAGCCAAGTGGTAGTGTTGGATTTTTTAAAAACACCACTGATTGATCCGGATGACGAAAAAGCTTTTTGGCACGTTGCGCATGCTGGTTTTGCTGCTAAGCGTAAAAAACTGCGCGGCTCGATAGCGGCCGGGTTACGTATGACAAAACCACAAGCGGAAGAGCTGTTGCGACACGCCAACATCAACCCCGATAGTCGCGCCGAAGACCTGTCGATTGCCGACTGGCAGCGTTTGGCGCGCGATGCGGTGTAATTGGTTATGATACTACAGGACCAACCAAGCTGCTTTCCTGAAAACGTCACGGTTATAGTGTCGTGTAGGGGTGATGGTTCCGTATTACGCCGCGTGGCGGGTGTTCATAACCCAGATTTTGTTGCCAGGCGCGTTGCTATCTGTAAGTTCGCTAATGTTCAATATGCAGACACGGTGTTTCAGCGCATAATTTACGATACCGCACGGACATATAGCCTGATTTCTGAAGTTGATAATGGCAGTACGACTAAGTTTACGGAGGAAGTTGTTGCCGACGCGTTATATACAACAGCAAAAGGTGTTGCGCTATTGTTGCCGGTCGGTGATTGTGCGGCAACGGTTGTTTACGATACGGCGCGCGGTGCATTGGCGCTTGCGCACCTTGGGCGGCATTCAACTTATGCCAAGCTTG
>CALEKV010000078.1 GCA_937902525.1 uncultured Candidatus Saccharibacteria bacterium
TGCGTGACGTCATAATCGACACCGCTGGCGCAGCCGTAGGTGTTGTGGCATACGCAGCGCTGTCCTCCAGATTTTACAAAAAGTCTGAAATAGTATAGAATAGCTAAACAATATTGTTATGAAGCATCACCAAGCCCTATCTACCTTGCGTATTTTCATCAGCGCCCTTGCGCTGATTTCTTTGCTACCCGCCGGCTACGCAATGGTGTCAGCAGGATACTTGCCAGCCCGCTACTTATGGATTGCACTGCCACTCTATACGGTTATCATACTGGCGGCTAGCATTGTCATGATGCGCGCCAAACATCACCGCCGTAGCGTAGCTTTTGTGAGCGCTGCTGCATTATTACTGGCGACCGTCATTAACATAGGTGTATATATGGCCATGCGACAAACGACCTCTTTCATGAGTGGCATCCAACAAGCAGGGGTCAGCTATGTCGAATACTCCGTCATCGCCAAAAAAGATAGTGGCACTTCGCTCGACTCAGCTGCAACCTGCGGCGTCATTGAGACCGACCAGCGGTATAGCGACGTTATACAAGCACTTGCTAGCAAAACCGACGCCACGCCCTCGAACTATAAAAACCTCACGAGCCTGTTTGAGTCACTGGTAACAAATCAAGACATACAGACAGCTGCTTTGCGGAGTGCTAGCCTAAGTATCGTCAAAGATAATAACCCCGACTTTTACGAGAGCATTGAAGTCATAGGGACATTTATGGTCAAAGAACAGAACTCCGCTGCGCCGACCGCTGACGTCGCCAAACCCTTCGCCATCTACATCAGCGGCATCGATACGTACGGCGATATCGGCAGCGCATCACGCAGCGACGTCAACATCCTGGCAGCCGTTAACCCAGACCGACGCAGTATCTTGCTCGTCAATACACCACGCGATTACTACGTGCAGCTACATGGTACGACCGGCATTCGCGACAAGCTAACTCATGCTGGCGTATATGGTATCGACATGTCACGTCAAACCATTCAGGACTTGTATGGCGTCGAGGTGCCATATTACATCCGACTCAACTTTTCGTCACTGATCAAAATCGTCGATACGATCGGGCCGATTAGCGTCTACTCAGATTATGATTTTAAATCCTACAAAAAAGGGCACAACACCCTTAACAGCACCCAAGCCCTTGAATTTTCACGCGAGCGCTACAGCTTTGAAGCTGGCGACCGCGAACGGGGCCGCAACCAACAGCGCGTCATCGAAGCTATCATCGCCAAGCTCAGTGAACCAAGTAACATTGTCCATTACAATTCGCTCCTTGGCACTCTCCAAGGCTCTGTCCAAACCAATGTTAGCGAAGCCTCGCTTACCACGCTTGCCAACAAGCAACTAGACGATATGAAGCGCTGGCAAGTTACCTCGATAGACGTCGATGGTACCGGCGCCACCTCGCCAACCTACAGCATGGGTTCAATGCCACTCTACGTGATGATCCCCGACCAAAAAACCGTTGACGCTGCAAAGCAGCAAATCGCTAATACGCTTAAGCCGTAGCCCCTAGACAAATACTTTGATTTTCTAAAAGAAAGTCAAAGTCCAGCCGAGTTTACTCGGCTGTTTTGTTCATCTTGCCATCGCGGATAGCTTCAAGCAATTCGCGATGCTGGAGCTTACTACGCTTGTTATAGCGACCACTACGAGTCAGGAACCGGAATGGGATTACGAAGATGCCAAACAGCCCGAAAATGACGATATACCACATAAAAACAAGCATCCATGCACCCATGATGAGACAGATGGCTATAGGTGCAAGTACAAACCACTTGAGCATGAGGTTGCTCGTGTTAGTAATTTTCCAAATGCGTTGAGCCGACCCAGAAAAGGATGTCGGAGCCGATACGATTATCTTCTCAGACGCTAGTTTTTTACTCATCGATCAATCTCCTTAAGCTGGCCATGATTCACCTTGCTCCTCTAACTCACTTTAAGTATGGCGCCAATGTCTGAACTAACTCATTTGAGTCATAATGTCCATTGCTCAAAATATGCACAATGGGCATACCAGCATTTTTGCATATACTGTCAACAAAATCATCACGCGCCATTCGTTCATCTTCAGTGTGTGAAGTCCCGTCAAGTTCAATTGCAACGAGTGGGCTATAGTATCCACGACTGCATATCAAAAAATCTACAGATTTACGCTGAATTTTGGATAGCGCACCCTTCCAATTCTGCCTTTTAACGTGATGATCGAAGAACAAATCAAGATGAGCTTGCGGAATAATCAGATAGTTCGTACCGACCGCCTGCTGTAGAACACCGAAAAATTCATTCTCTGCTTTTGTCATGATAAATTGCTTACGAGTATAGGCATACTCAAACTCAGCCTTGCCGCCAGACTTGTCGGCTTTTTTCCGTGAAGGCATTACTATAGCCGCCACGAGCACTATGATAACTATAATTGAGAAAAGTATATATATTTCCATATACGCTTATTATATCCTTTATATGCCTAATCTAATCACTCAATATTCGAGAGGGGACCGACAGGGTGTCCGAAGCTTCTATCCCCGTAACGTAGCGTTTACCTAGCGTACTCTATTAAAGTTTTATGAATCACTAACGAGACTAGACTAGGCAGAGGTTATTTTTCGTCTTCTTGCTGGACCTAATACATTGATCTATGTAGTAGAATACGCTACACCCTTTACAGATACCCAAAATGCTTGTGCCGTATCAATTTGACAATATTTTGTAATGCTTATGCTGTACTACTGTTTTGTATCTGTGATATTTTGAAGCCACAGAAATATATTATCGACGGAGGGTTTAATGATCAGAAGTTCCACAGATATCAAATTTGTAATCTTTTTTGTGGCTGTGGGTTTGCCGCTCATCCTTGCCCCGACGGCATTTGCCACTTCAGGCGATATAACAAACGTTGAAAACTTTATACGAAGTGTCATTAAGGTTGTGGCTGGACTGGCCGGCCTCGTTGCGACCGGCTTTTTTGTAGCAGGCGGTTTTACCTACATCGCAAGCTCAGGCAACCCTGAACAGCTCGATAAAGCGAAACGAACCCTAACATGGTCGGCGATTGGACTGGCAATCGTCATCGCAGCCTTTGTTATCAGTAACATCGTAACAACTTTAGCGACGCAAGCGTTCGGAGCTTAACCCGAGGATGGAACACCTTGGCAACATACTCATCACGAGTATGACATTTTTCGGTGACGCATCTGGCGCAGTGACGGCCATGCGCGATTACGTCTCACCGACCATAAAAACAATGTCTGCACTAGCGTCACTGGCTTGTGTCGCTTTTATCATCAATGCTGGCTACTTGTATATGACAAGTGGCGGTAAGCCCGATCAACTCGAACAAGCAAAGCGCATACTCAAAAACGCCATCCTAGGCTTAGTCATCGTTCTCGGGGCTGTCACGCTGACTTCGATACTAACGAGCGCCTACGGTTCGCCACAGGGCGCAAATGGCGGAACGTTGCCAAACCTTCAGGTTATACCACCAGCCGAAGCTAGCAATGGGCTTGTCGACATGATCTTAAAGACAATAACCGAGTTTTTGAATAACATCATCCAAATGGCAGCCGCTCCGTTCTTGGAAGCGCTAGATTTCTTCACAAAGGCTACGCCACTCATGGCGCAAAACCCAAGTGTCTTTAATTTTTGGCTGGCAATGGTCGGAATAACTGACGTGTTGTTCGTTATCATTGTGGCGCTGTTGGGTTTTCATGTCATGAGTGCTTCGACGTTTGGTTTTGATGAAATTGAGTTTAAGCACCTGCTACCACGGATTGGTTTGATATTCCTTGTCATGAATACGTCAATCTTTCTTATTGATGGCATCATTGGGCTATCAAATGCGCTTATTGTGGCGGTTGGTAAAATCTCTGGGGCTAGCTCGGTCTTGACAACGCTAACTGAAGTCGTCAAGCAGTCTGGCGG
>CALEKV010000079.1 GCA_937902525.1 uncultured Candidatus Saccharibacteria bacterium
TGATTTTGGTAAGGATGGGACGAATTCTGGGGCAGGCCACGTTCCGCGGCCCCACGAGCCAGCCAGTCAAGCACAGCTTGACGGTGACATCGTCTTGCAGGCTGCCCACAGGCAGTCTTCACCCGCGTATAGCTACTTACGTACCGAGGGCACTACGGCGTCCGCAGATGACGACAGGAGCGTGGAGAAACAACAACAGCATAAACACAAGCTAATCAGTCTGCTACATTACCACCTTGATTTATACGATAAATACGCCCCCGAAACCGGCCGGCCATATGAAACCCTTAAGCGATTTTTCAAAATCTACATCCGTGACTTTGACGGCGCCAGCGACCTGCGCGAAAAATTGATGCACACCAAAAACACAACTGAAGCCCGCCAAGTATTGCAAAATATTACGCTTTATGATATAATGAAAAGATAGAACCGTCCTAGCGGCGCTTACGACGGTGAAGCTCTGATACCTTAAGCCTGACAGCGTGCCTATCAATAAGCTGATGGGCCTTTTCAAGCTCAACGGTGCTGCTGGCATTATCGCGCAGAGCAATTGCTCGTTCAAGCGCTGCTTGGGTTTCTGCCACCATAATATCTTCACCATGATCGGCCTCGTCGACCAAAATCTGAACCATGTCACCAGTAATTTCCACTATGCCACCGCTAATTGCAAAGTACTCACGCTGGTCAACAGGGTGCTCTTTATGGAACCGCACGCCCACAACCCCAGGCTTTGCCACAGTAACAAGTGGCTGGTGGCTGGGGTAGACAGAAATTTCGCCATCAATAGTCGGTATCATAACCTCGTACACTTCTTCGTTGATTTTTTCGCCCGCGAGCGTGACAAGCTTAAATCTCATCGCGTTAATCTTTCTTTTGGCTTAACGGCCCGGCAGCCATATAAAACCACTGTTCTGGCTTATCGTCGTACTTACCGGCCAAAATATCAGCGGCGTCTTTAACGCTGTCTTCTAGTTTGATGAACGAGCCCGGATTACCAGTAAACTGCTCGGCCACGTGGAACGGTTGCGCCAAAAATCGCTGTAGACGGCGGGCGCGATTGACAGTCTGCCTTTGGTCGTCGCTCAGCTCTTCCATACCCAAAATCGCAATGATATCTTGCAATTCCTTATATTGCTGCAATACACGCTGAACCTCACGGGCCACGCGGTAATGTTCTTCGCCCACAATTTCTGGATCCAAAATTGTGCTATTACTATCCAACGGGTCAACGGCTGGGTAGATACCAATTTCGGTTAAGCCACGGTTTAGCACAATGGTTGAGTCGAGGTGGGCAAAGGTTGTCGCCGGGGCTGGGTCAGTTAAGTCATCGGCGGGCACATACACAGCCTGCACACTGGTGATCGAGCCTTTTTTAGTACTAGTAATGCGCTCTTGCAGGGCGCCCATTTCCTGTTGCAAATTTGGCTGGTAGCCCACAGCGCTTGGCAAGCGGCCCAAAAGGGCGCTTACCTCACTACCGGCCTGTGTAAAGCGGAAAATATTGTCAATAAACAGCAGCACGTCCTTGCCTTCGTCGCGGAAAGCCTCGGCCATGACTAGCCCAGCGAGCGCCACGCGCAAACGCGCTCCAGGCGGTTCGTTCATTTGGCCAAACACCAGGCTGGTTTTATCCAACACGCCGGCTTCTTTCATTTCGTGGTACAAGTCGTTGCCTTCGCGGGTGCGTTCACCCACACCAGCAAACACGCTGTTGCCACTATGAAATTTAGCAATATTGTTAATTAGCTCCTGGATTAATACCGTTTTGCCCACACCGGCACCACCAAACAAACCAACCTTGCCGCCTTTGGCAATCGGTGCGATTAGGTCAATCACTTTCACGCCGGTTTCTAGGATTTCCGTTTTGTTGCTTTGTTCCGACAGGGCAGGCGGTTCGCGGTGAATCGGTGCCTTTTTGCCCGTTGGTACCGGCATACCATCAATCGGCTCGCCAACCACATTAAACATGCGGCCCTGGGTTTCCGGGCCAACCGGCACACTAATCGGCGCACCAGTTGCTGTTACTTCCTGCCCGCGCTGTAAACCATCGGTGTTTTGCAAGCTGACAACACGCACAGTATGTTCATCTAAATGCTGTGCAACTTCAAGCGTAATTGTTTTATCACCGTGCTGCACTAACATAGCATCGTAAATCGCCGGCAATTCGCCTGCAAATTCAACATCCACCACCACGCCAACGATCTGAATAATTTTTCCTGTTGTTTTATTCATCAATTCCTCCTTTTACTTCAAATCTTCTTTCAAACCAACGCATAATCACATTGAAAAACAATGGAAGGCCTCCAGCATATGTCACGATACCAATCGCTAGCGAAGCTGCCACAATCTCCGCAATAGTAAATGATTGAAGCATTAAAAAGTGATCAATCATTACGCAGAAAATCGGCAGAAATAATATAGCTGTAATCGTCCCAAACGCGTAACCGCGCCAGACTATCGCCGTCACTATATGTACGACCAACTGGAGAGTAAACACCAGGGTGGCCGATAGCCATATTAGCCACATATAATGTGCGTTAAGATATAGTGCCAAATAGCTAATCACGGTGAGGATCATTAGCAATATCGTGATTGCCAGAGAAAAGCTGCCGCCCGTATGCCCCAACGCCATCTGACAAACTCGATTACGAAATCGTTTTGGAAAACTGTCTATGATTCGTTGATTATTTTTTTGAAAGAAATATTCAAAAATGATCGCTTCTTCCAAGTTGTGCAACGCAAACAATATTGGCATTGACAGAGTAATAATCACTAATTCTTGACTCATTTCATCGCCTCCACGCCGCCGGAAATTTCGGCGAGTTCCTGCGTAATTGCCCCTTGGCGCGCCTTGTTCATAGCAAGCTTCAAATCGCTCACCAAATCGCTCGCGTTATCCGTCGCGTTTTTCATGGCAATCATTCGCATACTATGCTCACTTGCACGGCTATCTAACAACGCCTGGAAAAATCGCGAGCCCACCAATCGGTACGTCACGGCGTCTAGCACCTCTTTTACGCTTGGCTCATATTTGGCGTCTGCCACATCGTTACTGACTTCGCTCGGGTCAATCAGAACGTCCGTACCAGCAGGCAGTAACCGTATGACATCAGCTTGTTGCGTTATACCGCTGACAAACTTAGTGTAAACCACCGTTACGGCGTCGACTTCTTTATTGATATACATATTACAAATCGTGTTTAAATTAGCATGGAACATCACCCCGGCCGGGTGGTCTGGTAAATCCTCATAACTACCAATCACCGAAACATCACTTAAACGACTAACAAATTGCGCAGCCTTACGGCCAACGGCGATCGTAAGGTTACCTATGCCTTTTTGCTCATCACGCCTTAAAACATCCAGGTACCGGCGTAAAACGTTGGCATTATACGCGCCAGCCAGACCTTTGTCGCTAGCAATCAACACTATTAAGCGGTTTTTAATTTTACGGCGCTCAAATAGCGGGTGCTCATCGGTCGCACCTTGGCTAGCAAGGTAAGCCATAAGTTCCTGCGCCGACCGTTCGTATGGCGCACTAGCTTTAGCATATTCTTGCGCGCGGCGCATTTTACTAGCAGCCACCATTTGCATGGCCTTGGTAATCTGCTTGGTACTTTTAACCGAGCGAATGCGGGATTTGAGCTGACGTGTGCTAGCCATTCGCCCCTCCGGCGATGTCAGGACTATCTAAGGCCCACCTAGTATTCGCGGCATCAATAATCTGCTTAGTCGTGCGCTCCAGGCGAGGCCTTAAACGCAAGGCGTCTGCGTTTACATCTGTCGATGTAAACCACTGAGCACCATCAGGTGTGATAATATCAACGTTATCAATACCGTCTGGCGCCAGCACAGGTGCATCGCTTACGCGATTAATCTCATATACATGTGCTGGATCATACGGAACGCGCAAGATATCATGCATACCTATCCCTCAAACCCTTTTGCCACGCTTTCAG
>CALEKV010000080.1 GCA_937902525.1 uncultured Candidatus Saccharibacteria bacterium
TACAGCTGTCGTAATGATAGTAATAATTATAATATCTGCTGTTAGCACTCACTTATTTACACCAATAAAGCATATCAAGGTTAAATCGACACCAGGTAGTGTAAGCGTGAAGGTTAATAACAAGGTCACCGCACTTAAGGACGGCGAACTAAGGTTAGAAAAAGGTCACTATACGTTACTGTTTTCGGCCGATAACTACAACAACCATATACGTGAACTTGTAGTTGGTGATGACTTAAGCGATACAACTCTCGTAGTTGCGCTCGACCCATTATCACCAGGTATCTTTAAAGATAGTGCCGAAAATCAAAGTATTATAGAAGAGGCTGACAAGCAAACCGGCGGATTATTATCCTTTAAAAGGAATACTATTCAAACAACAAGTACGACTGCGACACTATCACCGTGTAGGTCGTTACGTTATGCAAATGCGACTGCCGTGTGCGTCGTTTCGCTTAAGCCAATCGTTGATAGTTCCCTGGAGGAACAACTTAAGAATGATTTTAATAGGTCGCTCACTTTATATGAAATATATTATGGGTATAACTACATGGCGACCGTATATAAAAAAGAAGATTTAATAATTAACTACGCTTATACCATAACGGGCGAGACAAAGCCAATGCTATACGTTAAAACCAGTCTTCGAGACATCAATGAAATATATTCACGGATTGAGTTAGCTGGTATAAATAAAGAAAATGTCTATTTGAACTTTGAGGATAGTGAACTGACTAGATATAGCAGCATTAGGCAGGGCGGCCCAGAGCCTCAACATAGTGGATATCAATGATGAATATTATAGTAAACCATAACAATATAGTTATATTTAGCGCTGAATTACTACCAATTATTAAGATACTTCCTTGTGATGTTATTAGCAACTTAACAAGTGGAGGCGGAGTATATGAGAATTAAAAAAGCCGCATTAGTAGCACTATCGTTGACACCATTAACACTGGTTACACTTTCGCCACTAACTAGCTTTGCCCTGAGCGAAGCACATGCAGAGTTCTTTGCAACCAACAATGGTAACAATATCATAAACTGGTGGGACCCAGACGCCTGCGAGCCAGGCTCTACGGGCGCTTTAGGCTCTCAATCTGGTGCCACTGGCACACTTGGTGGCACCAGTACAGGGGGCTTTAGTCTTGATGAGGTTATAAGCTTTGCCAGTCAGCCAATTGGATCAACATGGAACATAGACGACAGTGCTGCGGAAAGTTGGTTTTTAGCTTCCGGGACAGCGGCGATTAATCATTTCGGTCTTAACTCTAGTAATATTGGAGAGATTACAGCTGCAGTCAAGGCCGCCGGTGTCTCGCCCGCGTTCTTTTACGCCTACACAGTAAATGAGGGTGGTGGTGCTGGTGGATTTATCAACCACTTTGCTAACGATGCCCCAGGCGGAGCCGTCGCAAACGCAACGCACGATGCCGAGTACTTGTCCACCCAGTCGCAAGTGACAAATGGTACCCCTGCTACCGGTGGCGGTGAGCCGCTAGATATGCCTACCGCTGAAGCAGCCGCCTTATTACAATCTCTACCCGCCGGCAGTATTGGTGTTATTTATATTCAGGCAACATCGGCAGTCACGGCAGAAATAGAAGATTTATATGGCAAAACAGGGGGGTGGACTGGGTTATTTAATAAACCGCTACAGGGGGTTATGGCGGCTATTAAAAGTATGGGAGGCGACCCAATGGTTAGTGGATCAGCCGTTACACCTGGCCTGGTTGGATCCATCAGTTCGAATTGCTCAACAGCAACCGCCGGCGTCGCTGGAGACGGAATACAAAAGGCCGTCAACTGGGCGATAATGATTGCAGGTAATGACGGGTATGGATATAGTCAGGCGAGTCGCCAAACAGGGTGGGATACATATCAATCCAATCCAGAATGTACTGGGTCGTGTGGTTATTTTGACTGTTCCTCGTTTGTAGCAAGTGCATTAACATATGCAGGATACTACTCTACTAATCCGTTCTTTAATACTATGAGTGAAGGGGAGTCGTTGTCTGGTATTGGCTTTACAGATATCACCAGTAGCATCGACCTAGCAACCGGCAGCGGACTACAGTCTGGAGATGTCCTACTTAGTAGCGGACACACCGGTTTATATGTTGGCAATGGGCAGGTTGCTGAGGCAATGAATGAAAGCATGGGAATTGTAGTAGATAACTACACAGGTGGCTTCACACAAGTCTGGCGTGCACCAAATTAGTAAGGAGATTGTAAATGAATATAATCAATAACCTAATAACCTCACGAAAACGCATAGTTATAGCCATAGTGGCATTTGCAGTATTAATTGCGGTTATAACTATATCTGCAATTACCCTACAACCCTCTCCGGAAAAAAAAGCAGAACAGGCTCTACGAAAAAAGACTACTACAGCGGTACAAAAAAAATCACCCGGAGCAACTATTAAAGATGTTACAACAGCGGGTGGGTTTGTAAAAGGAACTGTAACGAACACAAAATCAGGCCAGGATTACATTGCCATATTTAAGGTTGAAGAAAATGGCGATATGAAAGAGCTAACATCTGGAAGCTCGCTTGACCCCATCACGCTATTACGGCTAGGTATTTCGTTTGATAATCAATCAAAGCTAAATCATCAATCCATAGATGACATAAAAAAAAGCTTAATGAAACAGTGTAATTACATTAGTGGTGATACGCCTAGTTATGACATCAATAGTTTCCATAACGTCAAGACACGCGGTAAGGCGTCACTGAATAATAGTGATATCCAATATTTTCAATCAAAGCTAAATCCTAGTATTCAATTGCAAAATAGCAAGCAAGACGATAAAATAATCTGCATATCAGCCGTGAGTACAGACAATGCTCAAACGACTAATTCTTACGTCAGTATTGCAACCAGCTTTCAAGCCCAGTTCATTACTGAGAATGGATCGATCTCAACACATCAAATAGTTATGACCGTACACTACTTAAAATCTGGTGGCCCAGAAACAGTAGCTCTTGATGGTGTAATTCTCCATTAAAGTACCAACTAGCTCTTCAGTGGCATAATAATATGTACATAATTGATATCTTTCTGTTGGGTGGTGAATACACAGGGACTTAGCTTACCGCTGAATCGGAAGGTAATTGTGTCGCCATCTAATACGCTCAGAGCATCGGCCACGTAGCGCGAATTAAGAGTAATTTGTCCGTCACTGGATACATCGGCGTTAGCGGTAGAGGTATTTTCACCAAGTTCACTGGCGATGGAGTGGATGCTGAGTTCTTGCTTTTCATGATTGGTACTCAGGGTGACAGAACCGCCTGATTCGCGGGCAAACAAGCTAGCAATCTTTACCGTGCGCACAAAATCGTCAGCGTCCACTTTTACAATCGTTTCCGATTCTTTAGGGATTAGTTGGCGGTAATCCGGGTAGTTACCATTAATTAAACGACTCGTAATTTCAGCCTCGCCAATCCTGAAGCGCACCTGAGTGTCGTCAAACAACACCTCCACCTCATCTACGGTGTCATTAATAGTCCTAAGGACTTCTTGTAAGCTACTAGTGGGTACAATAGCGGCGATTTCACTTTTTGTGAGCATTAGCTTGCGTTCTGCTAAGCGGTAGCCATCGGTCGCTGCTAAATACAGTGCGCCATCAACGCTGTGCCAGTACACGCCAGTCAGCACTGGGCGGGTCGAATCACTACTGCTGGTGATAACTGTTTGGTTTAAGGCTTGTTTTAAGTCCGGCGTAGCGATGTTATAAATTACGGCTTGTTTTTCATCAATGGCTGGCAGCTCGGGGAACTCTTCGGCATCCATGCCGTTGACAACTGACATATAATTGCCGCTAGTGATTGTCATGCGGGTAGTTTTGACACTTAAATCTATTGTGCCTTTTGGCAGGGAGCTAACAAAATCTGACACCAAGCGGGCGGGCAAGGTAAGGCTGCCTTGCTTAGTTACTTTGGCGCCAATGTAATAAGTGGCGGCGATTTCCAGATTTGTGGCTGCAACCAACAGACGATTGCCTTCTGTCCTGAGTAATATGTTTGACAATACCGGTAATCCTGCCTTACTTGTGGCAACCCTACCAACGGCACTAAGTGCGCGAGCTAGGTTTTCTTGGGTGACGCTGAGTTCCATTGTTATTACTCCTTTTTAATAAATTTTGTTAGTGGTGATAATAGTAGATGCTGTGGAAAGCGGGGATAAAGTACTAATTAATAGTGGTGAATTTACAAAAATAGCAGTGGAAAACCATGTGGTTTTAAGGTGCTTTAATTGTGGTAATAATAGGGCTTCTACCCATGTTCGCATAACGCAGTATGTAGTTTGTAGGATGACTGTGGAAACATGAGCACATTTTTTACCCCTACTTGCGCACCGGTTTTGCACTGTTTGTGCACACGCCTTAAGCATAAAGTTTCTCCCTTATCTCCGCAACCTGTTCTCGAATTATAAAATCAAGTTTAATGGCCTTTTCAATTTTTTCAACTGAATGGATGGCGGTGGTGTGGTCTTTGCGTCCAAGTTCTTGCGAGATCTTAGGGAAAGACATATGTAATTCGCTCCGCAAAAGGTACATAGCAATTTGTCGGGGCACAACAATGTGCTTATCGCGCTTAGCGCCACAGATTTCTTTGGATTCAATATTAAAGTGTTTGGCAGTTTTATCAATAATTTGTTTGGCTGTGACATGTTGGGGGCGGGCATGTTTGACGTTACCAAGCAATCCCTCAGCGGTACTGATATCGGTTGGTACGCCGCGCATTTCAGAATAAGCCAGCAGTTGATTTAAGGCGCCCTCTAACTCACGCACATTGGTTTTAATATTACTAGCTAGGTATTCTACAGTTTCGCGTTCCAGCTCCACGCCTCTCATACTGGCTTTGGTTTGCACAATGGCACAGCGCGTTTCAAAATCGGGCATTTGGATATCAATCGCCATACCCCATTCAAGGCGGCTGCGCAATCGTTCGGTTAGGGTGGGGATACTGCGCGGGGGCTTATCGCTGGTGATGATAATTTGCTTATTGGCCTGGTGCAAGGCATTAAAGGTATGAAAAAACTCTTCTTGGGTTTTTTCTTTACCAGCAATAAACTGCATATCGTCGACAATTAGCACATCTACATTGCGATACTTGTCACTGAAGCCTTTCTTTTTAAAGCGGATATAGTTCAAAAACTCGTTAACAAAGGTTTCGGTGCTTATATATATAACGCGCGCCGTGGTATCACGTTTTAGGATTTCATGACCGACTGCTTGGGCCAGGTGGGTTTTACCAAGGCCAACACCGCCATAGAAAAATAAGGGATTATATTTTTGGCCAGGATTAGCGGCGACTGCTTGGGCGGCGGCGAAGGCTAGGTCGTTGCTGCCACCGACAATAAAGCTATCAAAGGTGTAGCGTGGGTTTAGGCTATTACTAGGCACCACGCCATTTGTGGGGCGGGGTGTTAGTAATGCTGTTGCTTTATCATTGCGGTCTATGGTGATTTGGCTAGTCGTTTCGCGGGTGATGGCACGTTTTTTTGCACCTTTTACTATATAACTAACCTGTGGATTGCTAATGCCGTTACGAGTTAAGACATCTTTTATGTTTTGATTAAACTTAATTTCAAACTGGCGGATAGCAAACACGTTTGGTACAGCCACTGTTAGTTTATTATGGTTTCGCTCCACTAATTCGGTGTTTTTAAACCACGTAGTAAAGTTGCCATGACTAACGGCAAGTTCAATTTCCCCTAAAACGCTCTGCCATAAGGCCGATTCAGTTGTACTCATAACCCTCACTAAACCTTAATACTATACCTAGTATAGCGGAGTGGGGGAGTTTTCCACAACCTCAAAGGTGGTGTGAAAAAATCGACGACATATGGCGTGTAATTGTGGTGGCAGTTATCCACAATAAACGCTTACCCCTGTTATTTTTGTGGAAAAGTGTCTATAAAATGGGGAAAACTCCCATGTTCACAGTACAAAGTTGCATAAAATGCAAGGGCATGATTGACCTAAAAAGAGGGAAGGGGTATAATGTAACAGATATGCCAAAGCGAACACACCAACCACACACACGCCACCGTGCCAAAACCCACGGGTTTCGTGCGCGTGTAGCCACAAAGGCTGGACGCTTGGTCCTTAAGCGCCGCCGCGCTAAAGGCCGCGCACGCCTAACGGTTTAGCAAAATCCCGGGTTACACCCGGGATTTTTGTATATCAGGTATAATGGTTAATTAAGTATGTTGTCAAAAATCAACCGGTTTCACGGTCATGCCAGCCAAAAGTATTTGTACAAAAATGGAACACCTGTTCGTTCACATTTAATGGTGCTTAAATACATTATTAACCCGCGCCGTAAAAAAAGCCGTGTTAGTGTGGTGATTAGTAAAAAAGTTCATAAATCAGCCGTTGGTCGCAACCGAATCCGGCGGCGTGTTTATGAACTAATTCGCCACGAATTGCCGCAATTTACTGGCGTATATGACTTGGCTGTAATTATTGTGTCTAGCGAAGCTATTACCGTAAGCCATCCAGAACTTCAGGCGGTACTGAAAGGCTTGCTGGCTCAAACCCCTATTTACGGTGGTAAATAAGTGGTATACTTAAAAAAGTAACGTAGCTGGGAGAGTGTTTTTTATGTTTGACACACTGATTGTTCAACCGATTTTTAATATCTTGGTGCTTATTTATAGCGTTGTGCCATGGGCGGATTTTGGCATTGCCTTAATTATCTTTACGGTTTTGGTCCGTTTTTTGATGTACCCATTGGTTAAAAAGCAGCTACACCAAAGTCGTGCTATGCAAAAAATGCAACCAGCGCTCAAAAAAATCCAAACGCAATATAAAGATGATAAGCAGGCCCAGGGATTAGCCATGATGGAACTGTATAAGCAGCATAACATCAGCCCGTGGCGTTCCATTGTTATTTTGTTTGTGCAAATCCCAATCTTTTTGGCATTATTTACGGTCATTCAGGTTTTTGCTCAACACCGTGACCAAATTGCCAGGTGGACCTACGATTTTTTGGAAAATCTCCCTGCTATCCATTCTATAATCCAAAACCCGGACAGTTTTAATCATACGGCGTTTGGGTTTATTGATTTGGGCAGAACATCGGTTGCGAATGGTCAGATTTATTGGCCACTCATGATTCTTGCCGTAATTGGTGCGGTTACGCAGTATATTATGAGCAAACAAATCATGCCAAAAACCGATCCATCAAAAAAGCGTACCTTTAAGCAAATCATGGAAGATGCTGCCAACGGCAAACAGCAGGACCAGGCAGACATGAACCAAATGGTAAGTAATAATATGATGAAATTTATGCCAATCATGATGTTCTTTATTATGATTTCCCTACCGGGAGCCCTTGCCCTTTACTATGTAATTTCAAACATGGTAGCGGTTATACAACAGGGCTACATCTTAAGGGGGGACGAACATGAGCTTGAAGAAATTGCCGAGGAACCTACCGTTAAGCTAACGGGCGCAAAAAGCCAAAATAACGCCCAAAAGCGCGCTAAAGAGGCTAAAGAGGCGCACGTGACTCGGATTGTCGCTAAGGATACTAAAAGAAGGAGTAAATAATGGACCAACAGCAAGCCATGGATTTTGCGGTGGAATATTTACAAAACATTGTATCGTTTTTTGGGCAAAACGTACCAGTAACAGCTAGTGTGGAAGATGAAATTATCACCCTACACATCGAATCATCCGATTTAAATAGTATATTAATTGGCCGCAACGCCGAAACGCTTCGCAGCCTGCAGTTTATTGTCAGCACCGCCCTGCGCAACCAAGGGGCAGGCTTAACGCGCGTTAACGTAGATGTGGCGGATTACAAAAAACAGCGTGAGGATAAATTAGCTGAAAAAGCTCGTGGCTGGATTGAAGTAGTCCGGCAGACTGGTGATTCACATATTGCACACATTAATGCTGCAGACAGGCGTATTGTGCACCGCGTGGCAAGTGAGTATGATGATATTGAGACCTTTAGTGAAGGCGAAGGGCGTGACCGCCATATCATCATCGCACAAAAGAGCTCTTAGAATAGGTAATTAACAATAGGGAGTAAAAATCAATGCTTACAACAACTGTAATTATAATTTTGGCGGTAGTAATAGTAGCTGCAGAATTCGATTTTAAGCAGCTT
>CALEKV010000081.1 GCA_937902525.1 uncultured Candidatus Saccharibacteria bacterium
GTCATCCAATACAGTACAAGTGTGGCAACCAAAACAGCAAACGTCCAAAAGATCATTAGCCCCACCCCCTCACTCAGTAGGCCAACCGATGTTAAGCCAGAATAAACCAGTGCCACTATCCCAACAGGTACCAGCTGTATAACACCAACAACTGCGACGACAATAGAGGCAGCAATTGGCGCACCCGCGCTATATATACCATCACGCAAACGCGGCTTGTGACCAGCCATAATGTCACGCAACAACCACACCACGGTGAGCCACAACATGGTCGCTATCAAAGACATGTAAATCTGTTGTTCGGCGCTGATGTCTCCTGGTGAGACAAACGCCGAGACCAGCAGCAACCCCGCTTGGCCAACAGACCCCCAAACCCCCCGGGAGACTTCGCCAGTCGACTGATTAACAAGGTCTGATATCTCTTGGTAGGTTGCCTGGTTTGTTACGCCACCGATTAAAAATATAAATAGCACATACAAAAGTACCAGCAAACTAAATAGTCGCCTGTGTCGCCATAACATCAACCAAACCTTGGCAGTAAAGCTCCAGTAACCTGGCAGCTTTAAGGACCGCACGTAATCACGCCTGCGCGTACGCCTAAAACTGCGGTGCGGACGGCGCATTAAAAACGCAGCATTACGTATTGCCAATGAATCTTTCCAAACTAAAAACCTGAGCCATGGGTGAAAATGCTTCATATTTTATACCTGTTGTTATTATAGCAGTGGTTAGCCAAAAAATAATATAGCTGTAAGTGACGTGCGAGTTCGACGCATCACATTCTACCAACTAAAACGCCCAGGCAAGCCTGGACATTTTAGTTGGTGCGCAGAGCGGGGGTCGAACCCGCACGTCTTTTGGACAAGGGATTTTAAGTCCCTCGCGTCTACCAGTTCCGCCATCCGCGCAATAAAATATGGAGGCACGTACGGGAGTTGCACCCGTCTACGCGGTTTTGCAGACCGCTGCGTAACTGCTCCGCCAACGCGCCATCACGTATGATTATACCAAATAAAATACAATTATTACCCATAATCTCGCAACGACTGTTCTATTCAGCTAATTATGAAACCATGACGTGGTCGCAGGTAGACTAAGCGGAAAGTGCGGCCACGTGCTCAATGATGTAACTTCTGGTGTCGTCAATTGATTTGCCAAGCACTATGGCTAGCTCGCCATACAAGGCCTTTTCGGCCTTTTGGAAATATATTTTATCCTTTTCGCAGCGCTTTTGTCCTTTTCGGGACTTGGCCTCACCGCGAACATAAGCGGTTTTTATAATACAGATTAAGCTCTCGTGATTTTCGCTGTTAAATAATCCTTTATAGGTATTTTCAAGTGTGCGCTCATTTGTGTCTGCACACTCAATTGCAGGTATTTTTTTAACTAAATTGTCGATTTCGGCCTTGGTAAGTAGCGGCCTGAATGTAAGCTTGGGCGAATTGACTGGCGCGTGAATAATTAGCGACGAGTCATAGCAGGGAGCTAATTTGTAATAATCACCGTTGCCCCTAAAATTTTGAATTATGTCGCAAATTTTACAGACATTGCGACGATACATGATAATTTGTCCTATTTCTAACATACGTCCCTTTCGTACAAAAAAGAGCCTGCTCCACAACAAGGTTTTCGCCCGGGAACCGCTCTATATCTGTAGTGTAATTATATCACACTTTTAAAATATTTTGTAGCCAGTGGCACACCCAGCAGCCGGCTTGAAAGATTGCATCGCCAAGATCGTTTTTGTCGGGATAGCCCATCGCATAGTCAAGTTTTAACTTTGGTGCACCAATGCGACCTATCGTGGAACCAGATTGTCCCTAGCTTGCGATTGATGCAGTCGAAGCTAATCGATTTAGGCTTTGAGTATCATAACGGAAATATTGTTATAAACGAAACGGAAACTGAGGGGAGCCAGTACTATGCGTAATCCTTTTGTTAGGTCGCGGCCGTTTAGTTACGATAGCACGGCACTCTATGACCAAAACACGTTTTATGCGGCGTTAGACCGTGATTTAAGCCGTTGCCAGGGTGAAGACCGCGGACCGCATGAACGTGCTCCTACCCATTTTTGAGAAAATGCGCAAGCGTAATGTAAGAATCATCATCAACACGAGCAATCCCATCGAACACGACGGCGATTATATTCAGCAAGCTCAGAAATCGATACTAATATTGCAAAATATGGGAGTTAAGGTTTTGTACACTACTAAGCACCACAGAAAGCTAGTTATTATTGATCGTCGCATAAGTTACGAAGGAAGTCTGAATATACTATCCTTTACTAACAGTTGTGAAACAATAAGGAGGATTTTGTGTCTGATGTGATCACAAATGATTTATATAACTACTTGGGCTTGCACAGGATAATCGTAGCTATGTAAATACTTGCCTCAGCCCTCTGGCGATGACACAAAAAACACCCAATTAGGCGTTTTTTGCATAGTAATAATATCTATCACGATCGATTCGCTGTCTACAGCTCATCAGCACGACTATTGTCATTCGTGGTCGGTCGCGGGGACCCTGCAGACATGTCAGCCCGCAGGGTCCCCAGTTGTTCACTCCTCGATGTCACCAATGAGGGTAACCTCTCCAGTCTCACCATCCCAGTTCATGAGACGGCAGATTGGCAGTCCCCTGGACCAGCGCGACAGATGGCGGCACATGAAGCCGGCCATGACAGTCGCAGGGTACACGATGGCACGCATCGTGCAGGTGATCCCGGTCGTCGCCTCGCTGTCGTCGAACAGCCAGTCGGCCTCGTACCAGTCGCCGTCGAGCGGTTCGATGGCAAAAATCTGGGCGGTCTGGCCGCCCAGTCGTCCATCGAGGTAGAGCTCGACATCCGGCGAGTTGGTGACTGCCTCCCAGATGATCTTGCGGGACCTCATTGAGTCGACGGCACCGATGACGATGGCGCCTTCGATGATGTCTTTGGCAGTGAAGAGACGCTGGCGAACCAGCACCTCGACGGCGCCGTACTCGATGAGTACTTCCGCGAGCGCCTCCACCTTGGGACGGTAGAGGTCGCGATGGCGGAACGCCTTCTGAGAGGCGAGGTTCCGCGGCTCGACGTCGTCATCGTCGTACAGCACGAAGCGCTTGAAGCCCATCGTGATGAGCTCGAACGCCACGTTGCTGCCGATGCCGCCGCACCCGATGATGGTGACGGGTGAGGTCGCCTTGTCGGGATCGAACCAGCCGGTCTGATCGGCCCAGTCCGGTGCGTTCTGGTGAACGGCCGCGTAGAGCATGCCATCTTCGGTGTCGGTGACGGTCAGGGTGAAGGGGTCGGTCATCGGAAATCCTTTCGTGTGCTGTCGTAGGGGTCGTCGTATTCGGGGTCGTCATCCCATGTACCCATGGCGAATCCTGCCTGAGCAGGATTGTAGCGGGAGCTGGGCGGCCGCTTGATGGGGATGACGCTGCACTTGGTGGCGATCTGGGCTTTGTAGGGCGCCAGGTCGACGTCCGGGACGTCGTCAACCACCAGAAGTTCGGCTTGGGTGCCGATGCGGTACGGGCGGTAGACCTCGAAGTTGAGCGTGGCTTGCCCGCGGTTGTTGATGACCATGAAGAACATGGCATCAAGTGCGGTCGCCCGGCCGATGTCATGGTGCGACTTGAGGTCGGTTGTCGAGAATGAGGCAGTACCACCGACGTGGCTGTGCCACAGGATTCGGTATACGTTCTCATTCGCGTCGAACTGCTCCTCGTAGTCCATGACTGCGACCTCACCGGCAGGATCGGTCCGAGCGGTGCCCGGTGCGACGTGCTGATCGACGATGAAGACGGAGCCTGGAATGACCCAGAACTGCTCGGTGTCGAGCTGACGCGCGAACGCGTAGCCACACACCTCGTTCTTGCCGGCTGCTACGGCGTAGCGTACCATCTCGTCGAACTCTGCTCGATCGATGATGAGCCGCGGTGCGCTGGACAGTGCCAACGGACGGCACAGAGTGGTGTACTTCTTTGACACGGGGTCCCCTTTCTGGGAGGGTTGACGTGGAGTGAAAGAGCGTGTTGATCGTTACGAAAACGAGACGATTGACACCTTATAATTATAGCACAAACAATAAAAAAAGTCAATGTATATACATTGACGAAATACGAAAATGATGCGGGGGCCGCCGCACACGCTTGCGCGCGCACGACGACCCCCAACCACGAACTCTCGCAGGCCTCCGGTTTCTCATCTTAGGATAAGGTGGAGAATCCGACAGTGGACGGACCGGCCTCGGGTGTACATTATATCTAGCATAGTAATGCCAGATGACACCTAAGCGACGCCGTTTCGATGCCGACTTTAGCGAGATCACAGCGTTTGGAGTGGAGACAACCCGAGGGTCGCTACGACACACGCATGTGATTTACTACTCTACAGGGGTTCGTGGAACTCGGTGTCCTCAGCCCAGGTTGGGCTTCGGGACGGCGTCTACCTTGGTGGCGCCCTCGACGGGCGCCTCCGGCTGCACCTGGGTGCCGTCGACGAGGATGGCGACGCCGATCGGCGCGGGGATGCCGAGCGCGTCGGCGGCCTCGGCGAGGACCTCGGCGGCGGTGGCGCCCTGGTTGAGCTCGACGTCGACGCGCCCCTTGACGCCGCTGATGCGGACGGAGACGGTGTTCTTCGCGGTCATTGTGAACCTCCTGGTTCGTGGGTTGGGATGTACGACTCGTGAGTTGGGTTCCAGCCTCATCACATGTCAGTTACGCATTATATATCAAATCTTATATTTTGTCAACACAATTTACAAATAATCTCATAATTATCTGGATGTGACAAATTACGGGAAATGAAAAGGGGCGCATACGAACATGTCGTATACGCCCCAAGGGCTTGCTCCTTTCTTCTACGCGGTCTTGAGTGCGGTTGCACCGACCGCCACCTGGGTGGCGCGACGTCGCCTGGGACGCGTCGGAAGCTTGCGCTGCCAGACGTTATCCATGGCAATCTCGGCGAACTGTCCTTCCTCGATGAGGTACTCGTGGCCTGCGCTCAGGGAATTCATGATCCCGATGGCGATGTTGACGCAGTGACCGAAGTCGCCGCGTCGGTAGGCATCGAGGATCTCGACAATACTCGTCCTGCCGAAGCAGAAGCGATTCGCATCTGGATGCCACCCCTGGTTGTATGAACCACCAGCAGGGCATCGCGTCCGACGAACCTTCATGGTCGTGCCGAAGTAGGCATCCTCCGTTCGGAGGTACAGCTCGAAGTCGCCGAGGTCGTACCGCTTGCCGTCGTGAACGACGCTGTTGCGGACGTGGAGTACTGGTATGCCGTCACCATCGAACTTGATGGCGATGACGCCGGGCAGAGTCGAGATGTACTCGAGAATCTGCCGAGCAACGGCCTGGTCGCCTTCCTTGTTCGCGTTGGCGCGAGCCCGCTGAAGCGTCTCGAGCTGTGACTTGTAGTCGCGCAGTTGGGCACGCGCATGACGGAGCTGATCGTTGTCCGCGGTCTTGTACCGTTCGTACTCACGGATCGTCGACTTGACGTTCCTGATCTGGCGATCGACACTATCGGCGCCTCCACACTTCTGGAGTGCTTTGAGTGCCTTGACGGGATCGGTGACGTACCCAGACCAAGGCATGTCGTCTGCGTGCGTGTCCGGTGGGTCCATCTCGTCATCACGCATGTTGGCGCGGATCAGCTCTGAGAGCTTCTCGGCGATGTGCGCGATGATCGAGGCGATGTCACCGGCCGCAAACTGCTCGGTCAGAACGTGCGGATGCTGCGTCTGGTAGTAAGCTACGGTGAGCTCTCCAATCCTGTGGGTATTCGTCCAGTACTGACGACGGAACGCATTGTAGGCGCGAGTGATGTCCTGGCCGACGATGTAGATGCGACCATTGACGAAGTACTCGTACCCAACCTCGATCCACCCGATGCTCTGACCCTCGGGGCTGAGCGGAGCAGTATCGATGAGAACGGCGAGTTCACCGGCACGACCGACACGCGTGCCAGCGACATACGGCAGTGCGATGAGCGCGTCGTACCTCTGCTGGAGCTCGGCGTCGGTGAGGCGGGGTCGGTTCTCGAGCTCAGTGAGCATGGTCTTGAGCCGCTTGAGCTCAGCGGTGTCGTCCTTGATCTCTCGGGTGTAGGTCTCGACAGCCCGTTCCTCGTCGCGGATGAGACCCTGAAGCCTGCCCAGCTCGTCGTTGCCTTCGTGCCGGGCGTGCCACTCCAAGTACTTCATCCACTTGGGAAGCAGGTCGTTGTCCGACTGCGTCCAGGTGGGGTTGGGTAGGATGCACGTGGTACCGGGTGTGGGCATGAGCCCTCCTTTGGGTGTAGAAGATGAAGTCAAGTTGCGCCACGCCCCAACGCCAGTTGAGGGGCGGAGACGCGGATAAATATATTATAGCATGAGTAGTGAAAAAATACAATATGCGATGCGTTGGACAAGGTTTTTTTGGGGCAGATAAAAGGACTTGGCCACGTTCCGCGACCCCCGGATTTCACGATTTAAAGCACAGCTTTTATCGAAAATTCCGTTTCCGAACTGCCACTGGCAGTTTTCACCTCCACGCCCGGGTGGAGATTCAAATCTCAAAACAATACCAAAATTGAAACCCAGGCATAAAACCTGGGTTTTAACTTTGGTGCAATTTTACACTTTCGCGCGAACCCAGTTCCAGCGGAATTGTGAGTGAGTCGCGCCGCCTGTGCGGGCAAGCCCGACACTTACAACTGCCTACTTATTTCAACAACCCACTCACGCCTAATGAACGGTTTGCCACTCATTTCTTTGGCAAGGTTCTTGGCAAGTTTTTTGAGTTCCTTGCAGCCGTCATCAATCTCTTGCTGACCGATAACAACTTTATGCGGTACAAAGTCTTGGTGAGCTCTTTTGAGTTTTGAGGACACGCTTATACTTCTGTCATCAATTTCAATGCGTAGTGGTAAATCTGACAGTTCTCTGACAAGTGCCTGGCACTTTTCTACAAACTCACCGCCAACAGAGATAAGACGAATATGGACAGGATTGAGCCATAGCGGTAAACCTTGCTCAAAGTTGTCAAACAAAATATACAAGTAGCGTTCAATACCGCCTGGAATTGCCGAGTGAATGATGACGGGATGTTTTGCGTTGCCGTCCTCGTCAATATAGTGAATGTTGAGACGTGGCGCATTGCCAATATCTACTTGAATACAGCCAATCTCGCGCGACTGTCCGAGTTTGTCAATTATCTTGTAGTCAACATTAACCACCCAGTAACGGTCTTGACCGTCCTCTATGATATTCACCAGAACATCAGCGCCAAGTGAAACGGGTATTTCCTCGATGTAATGCCTGTATTCTTGCCAAACTTTTTCAGACGGCACTTCTATCACTACCTGATATTCTCGCCTTGCCTCTTTGCCAGCTTCTACGATTTTAGCTTGCAGTTTAGGAAACCACGCAAACGCTTCGGCTGCGTCCTTGAAGTACGGGTGTATATCGGGCATATAGAACCGTCTTTGACGCATGAGCAACATCATCTCGCCGCTTTGTTCATGGCGGTAACAATCCGACAACGAAAAATGGGCAAACGGCAATTGCTTATGGCTGAGTGGCGACTTGGAAGCCAAGTTAAACTGCGGATAACTCGCGTCATAACTCATCACTACATCTGATTTACCCGATTTGAACCGATACAACCTATCGCCAAACAGTGAAGCATACGCTTCAACAACAGGGTGTTGCAAACTAAACATATTTGCGCCGCTTACTTCGTAAACAGGCAAACCCAGCTCATGCACAAGTTGTCTTGCGTAATCTTGCACAAGTCGCCTCATAAAGTTTGCTTTGTAGTTGTACTGAACATGACCAATATCTGCGTTTGGCTCCCAGTTAAAGCCCAATTTGCTGGCATATGCCAGATATTCAGGTTTGTTGTTTGACTGCCCAACCAGTATTTCACCTAGCGCTTCGCGCTTCACGAAGTCGGCAAACTGCTTGCTAATTTTGGGTATTTTTAAGTAGTCATTGATTTCAATAACTTGTTTTTCTTGATTTAGTACAAAATATTTCATAGAGAACTCCATTAAAAATTAGGTTTATGCCCCTGATTTTCGTCCTAAATGGAGTTGTCGTTCCGAGATAAACAAAAACTCCCGCCGTCGGGAGTTTTCTTAATCAATAGCAAGCCCGACGGTCTAAGACAACACCGTCGTCGTTATCTGGTTTGGCTTGATTGATTTAACCATACATTTATTATAGCACACTTAAATGATTAACGCAAGCGTTTTGCTGGTGGGACGCGTGCGGCTTACTCACAGTTCCGCTGGAACTGGGTTAGCGCGAAAGTGTAAATTGCACCAAAGTTAAATGAGATTCCGGTAAACTGATGATTACTGCACTGAGTGTGGCAATGTGCGCGGTGTTGGTAAAGATAGTAAGCCGCAGGTAGTATTTGTGGCCTATAAAATTCTTCACAAGCTCTATAATTAAGATATGAAAAATAGCACAGTTGACGAATACATACAGAAACAGCCGGCGCCGCAGCAAGAAATTTGCCAGAAGTTACGGCAGTTAGTGTTTGAGACGTTTCCAAATATAGCGGAAGAAATGAAGTGGGGCGTGCCTACCTATGACGGCGGGCAGTACTACATTGTCGCCCTTAAAGATCACGTTAACTTAGGTTTTTCGCTGAATGGTTTAAGTAAAGATGAGTATGCATTATTTGATGGTGGCGGTAAGACCATGCGGCATGTTGTAGCGACGTCGGCTACTTTCACTTGCTCACAAAAAAGCGAATCGTTGTTTCCATTTTGTCTGTGTCGGGGGTGAACTTTAAATAGATTTCCCGGTGCTTTTTCCCGATTCTTTTATAGCCGTTGTCAGCTATAAACTTTTCCATCGCTTGGAAGGTGGTCTGAAATTCCGTATCATAAGAACCTTTGTGCAGCATTTGAACACACAGGCCGTCCTCTATTTCTTCAAGCTTCACTTCACCAAGCAGCAGGTTTTTATTTTTGACATTTAACTCAAGGGCCTTTTCAAACACTGCTTCGTCAACAAAATCCGGCTGACGTATCATTATTTTGTACTGCAAAAAGTCTTTGCTAAACTCTTTCGCCTTTTTGCCCTTAGCCGATATGTCCCATATACCCTCAAGCGGGTAAACAGTGTACTCAACATATCCCTTTGGGGTAACCCCCGCCTTTGGCATCATTTTGACAGTGTATGCTAATTTGTAAAGTGTTTTTACCCGTGCTTGAAAATCTTTGTTGTTATTTGGGTTGCCTTTGCCCTCTATGGTAAAGAACTTAATTTTTGGCACTTGCACGATAACCGGCTCTGCTTTTGGCAGATACAATTCCTCTTCCTGCTTTCTCCACTCGTACTTCATAGAGGTATTATACAACTTTTGCAGGGTGCTCTACCTGTGACGTGGTATATGAAAGAATTGTTTTGCTGTAGTGACAGGTTTTGACATAATTTTTTTGCATAGTCATCACATATTGTAAACAATCTGCAAACAGGGGCGAATCTGCTATAATTACGCTTATGAAACGAGTCGTAGTTGTTCACTGTTGGGGCGGTAGTGGTAGCAATATGTCGCTTAAATGGAATTAGCAGGGGTTATAGAAAATATATGAAAAATATTCTCACAATTTACGAACAGGACATCTTCCCAGAGGCGCCAATTGTCGATACCGCTGGTTTTAGCAGGCGTGAAGCCGCGCGTGCGGTGGTATATGACGATGCTGGTAAGATTGCATTGTTGCGGGCAGGGCTCCACAGCTACCACAAGTTACCTGGTGGCGGTATAGACGAGGGGGAAGACGTACCGACTGCACTCGGCCGAGAACTATTAGAGGAAATTGGCTGTAGAGCAGAAGTAACTGGCGAAGTTGGTAAGATTATTGAATACAGGGATCAATTTCAGCTAGAGCAAATATCTTACTGTTTTATTGCTCAGCAAGTTGGCGAAAAAGGCGAACCCAATTTTACTGAAAGAGAGCTTCAAGATGAATTTTCAATAGTTTGGGTTGATGATATTGACCATGCTATCGCGCTGCTTAAACAAGACAAGCCCGCCGATTACGGGAGTCGGTTTATACAAAAACGCGACCTGGCCATATTGAAGGCAGCAAAAGAACACGCGGTCTAGTAGCTTGCAAACAACTACCACAGCTGTTTGTGCCTATCAGTTAGAGTTCTCTTTATGGCACCAAATAAAAAAGGCCAAGAAGGCCCATTCTATTTGGTGGAATTTTACGACTCCGCTAGAACCTATTTTGAGGAAAAATGCTGAATTACACAAGCCCCGCCGTGATTTTTTAGAAAAGGAAAAGGGCGCTTCTGGTCGGGTCGCGTTTCGGCAAAAGCCGAAACAGGCGGCGTGGCTCTGGTCGGCAAAGCCGACACGCTTCGCAAGCGAAACGTAAACAGATGAAAATCTGTTATAATTCAGGTATGAGCAACGTCTGGCAAGACATACCCCAAAATTATAATAAGCAAGACTGGATAGACAGACCGTCAGTCTTTGCAGAACAAGCCTTGCCATACTTCCCTAAAGGCGGAAAAGTGCTGGAACTTGGCGCAGGGCAAGCGCAGGACGGCTGTTATTTTGCGGAACAAGGTTTTTCGGTTATTTCCACCGACCTTGAAGATAGTGCGCTTGAACTGGCAAAACAAAAAGTAGCCGACAAGGGCGTTAGCGTTGAAGTACAAAAAGTTGATTTGCGTGAAGAACTGACATTTGATAATGAAAGTTTTGATGTAGTTTACGCCCATTTGTCGCTACATTATTTTGACCACGAAACAACAACGCGACTAATTGGCGAGGTGCGGCGAGTATTGAAGCCGGGTGGCGTGCTGGCGTTTCTAGTAAACTCAGTAAACGACCCTGAATACAAACAAGGCGAGGAGATTGAGCCTGACTATTTCCAGATAGGCAAAACGGCAAAACGCTATTTTAGCGAAGCCACCGCGCGGAAATATACACGATGGTTTGATGTCAATTTACTGGACGAACTCGGCGAAACCTACAAAGACGCCGCCAAAGGCGTGCGTAATCTTGTGCGTTTTGTAGGCACAAAACCAAAAGAGCTAAAACCCTACAAATTAGCAATTCCCTATGTTGGCGCGATTGTTGAACGTGATAATAATGGCGTAAAAGAGGTTTTGTTGCAAATGCGCTGGAAACCGCACGCCGACCCACTGTATTCTGGCACACTTGAATTTCCCGCTGGCGTGCTTGATAAGCCCTACGAAAGCGTTTATGAAACCGCTGCGCGAGAAATACAAGAGGAAACAGGCTTGACGTTAAAGGCAATCAGAGGCGAGGACAAAACAAAAGTTTACAGCCCAAAAGGCACAGACGAAATAATTGCTTTTAGACCATTCTGTTGTACGCAACAGTTGAAAGACGGCAAGCCCTGGATTGGTTTTGTTTTTATTTGCGAAGTTGAAAATGGCGAACCAAAGTCACAGTTGAGCGAAACTAAAGACGCAAAATGGGTCGCTGTAAGTGAAGTTAAACAATTATTTGAGAGTTCGCCAGAACAATTCTTTGGTCTTGAACTACCCGCTTGGGAATACTACTTTAAGCAATAACAACGGCGTAGCCGTTAAAAGGCCCGACCAGAAACACCCTTTTCCAAATTAAAAAAATCACGGCGGGGGAAGTTTCAAAAAATATGCAAAGAGTTTTTCTGGGCGGGGCGCGTGCGGGCTTGCCCGCACAGGCGACGCGGCTCACCCATAGCTCCGCTGGAACTGGGTTCGCGCAAAAGTGTAAAATCTCACCAACATTAAAACCCGGGTACATTCCCGGGTTTTAATGTTGGTGGAATTTTACAACCCTCCAGGTCCCTTTGAAGTAGGACACTAGCCAGAAAGGCTGGTGTATATGAAGC
>CALEKV010000082.1 GCA_937902525.1 uncultured Candidatus Saccharibacteria bacterium
TACGCGTGATTGCTGTCACCGGTACAAACGGCAAAACGACAACGGTGAGCTATTTGAACGAGATTCTAAAGGAGGCCAAATATAAAACGGCCATGTTTAGCACGGCACAGATTGAAATCAACGGAAAGAAACACGTCAACGACCTAAACCGCACGGTGGCCCTAACCCGCGACCTTTTGCGATTTTACCGCGACGCCAAGCGCGCTAAGGTTGATTTTGTGCTAATTGAAGCCACTAGCCACGCGCTTGACCAGCATAAATTAAGCACCACCCCTGTGGAAATGGCAATTATGACCAACTTAACACAAGACCACTTGGATTACCACAAAACCATGGAAGGTTACGCCGCCGCCAAGGCCAAGCTGTTTAAAACGCAGCCAAAATACATTGTGCTCAACCGCGATGACGAATGGTTTGAATACTTTGATGTGTTTCCGGCCGGTTACCAAAAAATCACTTACGGCAAGAGTGACAAGGCAGAGGCGCGGATTGACCGCGTGAAGCTGTTCCGCAAAGGCACCGAGGTGGATATGGTGATGGACGGCCAGACCAATCTGCAACTTGCCACGGCGCTACCAGGTGAGTACAACGCCTACAACTTGGCGGCGGCTGTTAGCGCAGCCTATCTGTTAAACATCGGCCTTAAGGATATTATTGAGGGTGTGGCTAACTTGGAAGGCATTCCAGGCCGTTTTGATAGGGTAGAAACTGGGCAGCCATACGACGTTGTGGTTGACTACGCCCATACGCCGGATGGCTACGACAAACTACTAACCGCCGCGCGCGAAATCACCAAAAACCGCGTGATTTTGGTGTTTGGCAGCTGTGGCGACCGGGACAAGGCAAAGCGCCCGATTATGGGTGAGATTGCCGCTAAAAAGGCCGACAGGATTATTTTGACTGATGAGGAGAGCTACAACGAAGACCCGCAGGCCATCCGCGACCAGATTTTTGAGGGTATCGAGCGCGCTGGCGGGGCAGCAAAAACCACAGAAATCGCCGACCGTCGCGAAGCTATAAAAAAAGCCCTTAGCATTGCAACTAAGGGCGACACGATGCTAATTACCGGCATGGGCCACGAACTGTACCGCATTGTGAACGGCAAACGCATCCCGTGGAACGATGCTGAGGCGGTAAAGGAAATACTGGGCGAAAAAAAGAACACCCCTTAAAAGGGGAAGCCCCCCGGCAGCGCATGGAGCATACCGGAGGGCGGTCTGGGGGCTATCCGCTTGAGTCGCGGATAGCCGCGGCTTTTGCACCCGACCGGGTGCGCTGGCCGCGGTGCCCCTCCTGGTGGGTGCCGGCCGCGCCTGACTGGCGCAGGTCGGCCATGGCCGAAGCCAACGCCGCGTTCCCCACGCGGTGGGGGTTAGCGGCTTTGCGCCGCTTGGCGCGCCGCTGTTGGGCGGCATAGCTTTTGGCCACTTCCTCCTCCTTTGGGAGTCTATAACACCAACCCGTTGTTGGGTGATGTTCATACAACACTATAGCACTTATGTCAAACATTGTCAATAGCTTTGGGGTGAATCTGTCCTAAAGGTTAGGCCATCATTTATGCAGCTAGTGAAAACTCTTTGGTGCTACGCGCTTGTTCGGCCGCTTGTTTATCAATAAATTCCTGGCGAGCGGCATAAAGTTTTTCCAACATAGCAGGAGCGGCCTTAAAGGCGCGGTGCGGACTCACCCGGAATGCGCCATTGAGTTCTGGGCAGCTGATACCAGTTGTAATTATAGATTGCGGGTGGCTACTTTTTTCACGCACGTTTTGGGCGGTACGCTCACTAGCTTTAATATCGATTGGAAAAGTTACGCCTTCCAAGGTTACATACATATCTACACCTTTTAGATCATCTTGAGCGCTCACATTAGCGTCTACACTCACGCGGGGTAGTTTTTCACCTGTCGCAGGGTCTCTTAGGGGGCAAGCACGATTAATTTCCTGGATAATCTGCTTAGCCAACACCTCTTGCTGCATGCCGCGCACCGTACCTTCAAACTGGCGCTTAAATTGAGTAGCTTCTTGTTCGTATCCATTACGGTCGCTACCCCAACGGTCACGGTTTAATACACCGTAAAGTGTTGTAACTGTTGAAACCACATTGGCGGCGTTTAGTGATTTATCGTTTTCAATCAGTGCCTTTACTGCGTGATTAAATTGAGCACAGCGGCGCTTCATGGACACATACTCCGCACGGGTTAACCGCCCCACCGTTTTGTCGTGCCGAATACCCTCCATGCCATAAACAAACCCGGGCATTAGCCCAATTACGGCATTGAGCGCCGTTTCCGCGTCGGTATAGTCAGGGTCTAGTTCAAACTTATCCTCCATGGCGGCATCATGATGGATGCCGGGGAGTTCAGAACTGTGGTCCATGCCCGCTGCTTCCAACGCGCTACGTGCAATTAACCGCTGGAATGGATAACCTTCTGAATGGTTGCGCCTAAATTCAGGTGACTCCGTAAGATGAGCGATAATTTCGCTAGCGTCAAGTTTGGTTGGTTTTTGAGGAGCGAGTTCGGTCATGTTTGTTTGATAGGTTTATGTATTAATTTAAGCACAAACTTTATGAAAAGTCAATAGCTTTCCTACATTAAATCGCCAACCGTCGCGAAGCTATAAAAAAAGCCCTGAGCGTTGCGACAAAGAGCGATACGGTGCTTATTACCGGCATGGGTCACGAACGATACCGCATAGTTAATGGCAAGCGCATTCCGTGGAACGATGCCGAGGCGGTAAGGGAGATACTAGAAGAAAAGTCATGATATGGAAAACCGGGCATACCACCACACAGGAGTGTACGGTATGCCCGGGGTGCTCATTGCTCCTCCATCATCGAAATCTGTATCTCCATGGCGTCGGGTGACACCTTGAAAATAGCACTTTCGGTGCTCGCTGCCCGCCCCGACACAGTAATCGTGACAGCGAACTCTCGCTCGCTTCCAAGGAAACTTGCCTTTGTTTTGTAGACGCGATCTTCGTTTGCATCTACAAACGCAGCTGGCGTGTCCGGGGTGCGACGCACGAGCATTGTCATTAGATTACTACTCACCGACATAGTGTCGGTGTTTAACGGGAGCATTCCACAGGGGAAGATGCCGGTTAAGGCTTCCTCCTTATAGAGCTCTTCTACGATCTCGCGGCTAGGCAGAATGGTCACAAACGCAAGTGTTGTGATCATGCAAACTCCTTTCAGAGATGCGCTGAGCAATAAAAATATTAGCATGAAAGATAAAAAAATGCAACACCCTTATGGTATTGCATTTTTACTTCGGCCTTAATAACTACTACTTAACGCCTAGGCTCTCAAATAGTCTATCAGCCTCATCTTGAGTCATATTTTCACGACTGGCGACCATTGCTTCTGCGGCTAGACGTGCTTCTATTGCTCGCATGCGAGCTTCTTGCTCGGCAGCCTTTGCTTCGCTATCGCCTAGCGCCTTGAGCTCCTGCTCGCCGACGCTACTATCTCCTAAGAAAGCTTTTTGTTTGTCGAAACCTTCAAACATAGTTTTACCTTTTGTTTCAGCGCGATGAGCGTTGATTTTGCCTTCGAATTCGGTTTTCATTTGTGGTGGACCTTTGTTTATTTTTTGTTGTTATGATACTAACTTATCACACTATAGGAGTTTTGTCAATATGCTTATGTTAACTATTTAATACCAGCTCTGTTTGTGTTTTTTATAGTAGTTGCGTAGGGCTAGGCGCTCGCCGATTTTTAGCCACAGGTGGTAGGCGCGGGGTTTGATGGGTAGGTCAAACGCGCCAATGTAGTCGGTGACCTGCTTGTTGAAACTGGTTTTAAACTGCCCAATACCGTAAAGCGGGTGGCTACTGTCACTGGCGCGGTCGCTTGGGGGGGCGCCGCATAGGTCGTGCACCACGCAGCCGCGTGCTTTCATCCACTTTATGATTTCCCACTGCAACAGATGGCTGGCGCCGTACACTTGTTTGTCGCGTACGCTAGCGCCGTCTTTGTAGGTGCTTTTGTGACCCAAATACATGGCAAAGGCCGCCGCGACCACTTGGCCATTTGCGTAGGCGAAAAAGAAGCTGCCGTGATTGGTGCTATAAAAGGTTTCCCAAAACTTAGAATAATAATCAAAGGGGCGGAGGCTGCCTTCAAAGCGACCGCTGGCGGTTTGCACCAGTAAATCATACATAATTTTGGCGTTGGCGGGGCTAAACATCACTGGTTCTGCCGTGACGCCGTCACGCAAGGCGCGGTTAATGGCATGACGGGCTTTTTGGTTAAAACCAGCTAATAATTCGTGTTCGCCGGGGTGCAAATCGACAAGCACCGTAGAGCTATTAGGCTGCACGGCACGCGATGGCATAAAACCTAATGCGATAATTTGTTGATGTGTTTCGTCAGATTTTTCTAGTTCGGGCTCAATTTTAATAGTAAAAACGTTATGGAGCACCGCCCCCTTACGGAGTTCAGGCAGTAGATCACCTAGCTGGCTAACATTGGCTACGCCCGGGCCTTTGGGCAGATACCAAAAATTACCAAGTAACGGCACGTGTTTTTGTAAAATCGTAACCGCAATGCCGTTAAATACGCGAAAAAGTGGCTCCCAGTCGCCCAGGCGCTTGGTCTCAGCCAGTTCCGCGCTTTGGAACACACCCCCACTGTCTGGGTTTTGGCTTAATTTTCTGTCCCACGCAAGCATTTGTTCAAGATTCATACTAAATCAGTATACCGTTGTAGTAGCCATTAAAGCAAAAGCCCGCCAAACACGGGCGGGCAATTACCGTGAGTGTTGGCGGGTTGGGCTAGTTGGGTGTCCTAGGGTAGAGGGCCGCGGTGACTTTGGTTGACTCAAACTCAAGTGAACGGTTGACGCCTTCAACGAGGGCACTACTGATGCCTTCATAGCTCAGCATCAGTAGTGTTCCACGCCCGACTTCATGGACAGATCCAACGATGTCAATGCCTACGAGTGCCACGGCATACTGCCATAAAACCTCGCGGGGCCTTGTCGTTAGGGCCCTTTCCGCGTCAATGATGCCATGCTGCCTCACTAACAGCACAGTATCGCCAACGGCGAAGTAGCGCGTGCTTCCGACTGGAGTGAGCTCAGCGAATTGCTCGCCAATCTGTGCGGCAAACTCCTTGACGCGGTTGAACACAATCGTGGCGCGGTACTCTCGGCGCCTATCGGCCTCCTGTGCCTGAATACGGAACACCTGCAACTGCTCCTCCATGGCCGCATTCCGGTCGGCGCTGATTCTCGCAATCAGACTCATCTTAATCCTCTCAGGGGTTTTCCAACTGGACAAGAATATAATACCAAAAAATAGAATTATGTCAATAGCTATTGTAATAAATTAGCACTCATGCTTGACGAGTGCCAATTTGCGTCGTACAATTGATTATGTTGATTAATGAAAATAGGAGGAAAGCACATGAGCACACCCATCAAACCACTAGGTGACCGTGTTGTTGCCACGCGCGAAAAAGCAGCCGAACGCACCGCTAGCGGTTTATACATCCCGGAAAGCGCCCAAGAAAAAACTGCGATTTTTACCGTTGAAGCCACGGGGCCAAAGGTAAAAGACGTAAAGGTAGGGGATAAGATTTTATATAACGGCTACACCAGCGAGTTTAAATACAACAATACCGACTACCTTATTATCAAAGAAGAAGATATTTTGGCGACCATTTAGGAGGAATTATGGCAAAAAAGACATTTTATGACGAAGACGCCCGTAACCGCGTGTTAGGCGGAGCAAAAGCACTATACGATGCCGTTAAAGTAACTTACGGCCCAAAGGGCCGCAATGTGGTGATTGCCAAGGGTTACGGTGGCCCAACCGTAACACATGATGGCGTAACAGTGGCAGAGAGCATTGACTTACCAGAAGCAGATGATGAAACACTAGGCTTTAAAGTTGGTGCAGAACTAATTAAACAAGCCGCGAGCAAGCTAAACAAAGCCGCCGGTGATGGCACGACCACTGTTACGGTATTAACCTACAGCATCTTAAAGGAAGCCAACCGCCTGATTGCCGCTGGCCACAACCCAATAGAATTACGCCGCGGTATTGAAGCTGCTGGCGCCGAGGTGCTTAAAAAACTAAACAGCATGTCTGACAGCATTAAGGGCGACAAAGCCCGCGTGGCCGAAGTCGCAACCATTAGTGCCGGTGATGCTACAATCGGCAAACTGATTGCTGACGTAATGGAAAAAATCGGCGAAGACGGCGTGGTAACCGTGGAAGCCAGCCAGGGCCTTGAGATGGAAAGTGAAGTAGTGGATGGCTTTAGTTTAGACCGTGGTTGGAGCAGCCCGTTCTTTGTCACCGACAACGGCCGACAAGAGGCGGTGTATGACAAACCGGCCATTTTGGTGACCGATAAAAAAATCAGTAGCGCCGCCGAATTTGTTCCCATGCTGGAGCGTTTGGCGCAAGCTGGCAAAAAAGATTTAGTGCTATTTGCTGACGAAGTAGATGGTGAAGCATTATCGATTTTGATTTTGAACCGCTTAAAGGGCGTATTTAACACCGTGGCAGTAAAGGCACCGGCTTATGGCGACCGCCGCAAAGAAGTATTTGCAGACATTGCAGCCCTAACCGGCGCCACTGTCGTTAGCGATGACATAGGTTTGACATTCGAAAATGCCAGCTTAGATGCGTTGGGTAGCGCGCGCAAGGTAATTGTTGGCAAAGATGAAACCACGATTATTGAAGGAGCCGGCAAAAAAGCCGATATTGCCGACCGCGTTAAGCTTATCCACCAGCAAGCAACCATCACCACCAGTGATTATGAGCGCGAGCAGTACGAAAAGCGCGCCGCGGCGCTTGGTGGCAAGGTGGCCGTTATCCGCGTTGGTGGCGCCACTGAAACCGAGATTGACGAGAAGAAATTCCGCGTTGACGATGCAGTAGCCGCGACCAAGGCCGCCTTAAGCGACGGCGTGGTTGCTGGTGGTGGCGTAACACTCGTGAACGCCGCTGCCGCCATTAAAGTCAGCAATGCTGCAGACAGCGAAACGGCTGGGCGTCAAATCCTTAAAAATGCCCTTAAGGAACCCTTTATGCAGATTATGGACAATGCCGGCTTAAACGCTCACGCTTTGTTAGCTGATGTAGAAAAATCAACAGCCGGCATGGGCGTGAATGTCATGAAACCAGGCGAGGGGATTATCGACCTCAAAAAGGCCGGCGTCATTGACCCTGTACTGGTTACAAAAGAGGCCGTACAAAGCGCCGTCAGTATCGCTAGCACCGCCGCCACCATGGGCGCGCTGGTGGTGGATATTCCTGAAAAGGAAGCCCCCCAAGCGCCAGCCGGTGGTGGCATGGGAATGTACTAAACCAGACCCGCTGTAATGCTAAAAAGAGGAGGCCATACGCCTCCTCTTTAAGTCAAAATGAAACAGGTGCAATGAGCCCGAATAAATCCATTTGACAGATATTCTCAGATGTAAGAGCCAGACCCTTAAGGCTAGGGCTAGCTAGCTAAACCACGCAGCCAGTGTCGCTGCTGGCGTGTCCTCTAGCTGCGGGTGGGCATACACCAACTCTCTCCCTGCCTCCCCTAGCTTTATCGCCTCTTTGATAACGTTATACAACGCAGGGTTGCTCTGTTTAACTGCCATGAGCCTATCTCCATATTTCTCGGCATTATCATCCGCATAACACGACGTCGCGCGCGCTCCGTTCATCATACGCGCGATTGATCATAGCATCCCAAACAGACAGAGGGTATTCGTCATTATGGCCTGGGATAATGCCATATGCTGATGGATCGGTCAATATATTATGAATAAACTTGTCCATTTGCGGTATAAACACATCAAATAATCCCAAGTGGTCGGGTGCAATATTACCCCTAGGGTCTAGCCTATTTGCCAAAGATAGTGTTTGTCGATTCAAGAGGGTTCGCTCTAGACTGACATTCTGCGGCCGGGCGCCAGTCGTATCTTTTACGGCATATCCGCACACCTTGTTCAACTGCTCGCCTATATGAACATACGCATCGGGTGACTTATCGCGCAGTTGTTTTGAAATCGTGCGATAGCCTTCTGCCGCATCCCTGTCCTTGCTGGAAGTGTTTAATGACAAGTGAGCCCCGTCGCTCGGATCCATCACGTCGTCCGCAAATATATCGTAGGTTTCGCCGATGATTTTATGGAACACACCATGGGGCAGAGTAGCCATCTTTCGTATCCCGCTGGTTAAATGTTCATATGTTTGAGGATAAGAGCTTGAGCCCTGTAGTGTCATCGCCTCCAATGCGCGCGTGCCAATAAAATCAGATAAGCGTTTTTGACCATGTTCAATATCTGATAATTTTCCCCAGTGGTGCAATTCGCTCCCTCGCCTTTCTCGTGATACCCCAAAGGCGTCATGCGCAGCCTGGACTAGGTATCCTTCTGGTGTTTGCGGATTGGCAATGGTTTGTAGGTCGCTTCCTTCAAGCTCAACAATCGCCCCGTGGTGGTCGGGGGTCGGTGGCCGATAGTATGGGCTTGGGTATGCATGTATTTTAAATTCTGACATTTTTAGTCCTTTCATTTATTTTTCCATTCTTGAGTATATGAAGGCCTAGGAGCAAAAACTATATTAAATGGTTGTTTATTTTTGACAAATATTTTAATAGTGTATACTTAAGATTATGGATTTCGCATTGATTGGCTTAAGTAATCGTGACAAAAGAGTGTATGAGGCGTTGGTGCAGAACCCGGAAGCGTCCGTGCGCAAGATTGCCGAACATACAGGCATTAACCGGGGGAGTGTGTTTGAGTCGCTGAAGGATTTGTTGGCTGCTGGATTGGTTACGCAGGTGGTGTACGGCAAACGCCCTGTATATCGCGCCAAAGACCCCCAGATTATTTACGAGATTATCAGCGAAAAACGCAGCGAGCTACTGCAGGCGAAAGCAGGATTAGAATCTTACATTACATCCTTTAGTGGTAGGGCGAACGACCCAGGATTTTTTCACTTTACCTCAGCTTACCAGGGTGACGAAGGCCTAGCAGCGATTTTGCGTGACGTGCTGAAAACATGCCGAATTAGCGGTATCCATGAGTATAGGGCGATATCATCACCACGCGTTAGCCGGTATCTATACAACAACTTTCCGCATTTTAGTCGCGAGCGCGTGCGTCAAAAACTTGTTGTTAGGGTATTGCGTCAGGGAGTTAGTATTCGCGACGAGACGGGATTCGCAGAAAGCCGTTATCTTGGTCAATCGCCCTATGACACGGGTTGTTACACGCTAATTTACGGCCGAAAAGTCTCGGTTATAACAATCAATCAGCTTAACGAAACAAGCGGTGTAATTATTGATAGTCCGTTTTTCGCAGACGTGCAAAGGCAACTATTTGACGCTATGTGGAGTACGACATTATAAGTTAATTGATTTGGCGACGCATAAAACACAATATAACAGATGTATGTCACGGTATTGTCATAAAATCCCAGATGTAAGGGCCAGACTCTTAAGGGCGTATGGTTATTTCATACTGAGTGGTTTGAGCGAAAAGCTGAACATAATAGAGCCCCCTCGTCAATAATTAGTGAGGGGGGCTTATTTACGAGTAGAGTTTTATTGCTGCGGGTTTGAAAGGTAATCAATCTCTTTGATGACATTCAGCAGGGCATCAGCACGCTTGGCTTCATCCTGAATAGCCTTAGCGGCTTCATGAGCAGGGGCGATTAAGGTTTTGTCATCAGTGGAACGAATTAACAGTAGGTAAGTATCAAACTTTTCTTCGGGGCTGACATTTAATTTATCAACTAGCGGGCGGAGTTCGCCTAAGGCCTCTTTTTTGATACCATCTAACGAGTTATCTGCGCGCGCTGGAGCGGCCGCTTGGGCGCTAGCCGAAGACAGTTCGATTGGATTAACCGCAGGCATAGACGGCGCGGGGAGGGGTGGCAAACCAGTGGCGGGCGTACTGCCCGTGCCAGCCTCGGCCGATTGGTCGGCCACATCAGGCACACCAGCCAACACCTTGGCCAGTTCTTGATCGTCACTAATTGGTTGTGCTGCTTGCGCTTGAAAATCCATACCCACCCCTAATCGCATTAAAATTACTTATGGTTACTTGTAAAATACTGTATCATAAATATAAGACAAACGGCAAGGTTTAAGGAGTGGAATGTTAGACGACAGCAAGGTGTTACAGCAGCGCGACAGCTTGGGGGCTTTGGACGCCGCCGCCAACCTATACGCACAGGCCCCATATAGCGCAAAAATACTCGAACCAGAACACGACAATAGGACTATCAGCAATATTGTTATAGCTGGTGTGGGCAATAGCGCCGTGGCGGCCGATATAGCCAGAGTTTTACTACGCCGCAGCCTACCCGTGCCGCTCGAAGTAGTAACAACCTACGACACACCGGACTATGTCGGCAAAAATACTTTATTAATTGTTATCGATTGTAGTGGCGGCATTCAAGAATCTTTAAGTTGCATAAATCAATCGTTGTTATTAACACAACAACCGCAAATCGCTATTATCACCTCTGGCGGTGAACTACAACAAATCGCCATCCAGCACCATATTATGTACACACTAACGCCGGCCAACACGCCACATCAGACATCAATAATTTACAACCTAGTAAGTATCCTAACAGTCTTAAGGGCATTTGCGTTTGACACACAGCCATTGTTGAGTGAAATTAGCACAAGCGCTAGTTGGTTGCAAAGTGAAAGTGAATTGTGGTTGAAAAATACGCCCGTCAAGCAAAACTATGCCAAACAGCTAGCGCTGATTGCGGTCGGTAAAACCCCAATTTTTTATGCCGGGCCACTAATGGCGCCAGTGGCATGCAAGTGGAAGGCCAGCTGGAACGTCAACGCCAAAAATATGGCATTTTATAGCACTTACCCAGAGCACAACCATGCCGACCTTATCGGCTGGACAAGCCATCCAGTAGAAAAACCGTTCGCCGTATTTGACTTATGGAGTGGCCTTGAGCACCCAAAGGTACAAAAAAGCTTTAAATTAAGCGATAAGTTACTCAGCGGCAAGCGCCCCAGAGCCACCATAATACAAATCCAGGGTGACACCCTGGTGCAACAAATGCTATGGGGCTGCATTTTGGCTGATTTTGTCAGTATTTACGTGGCGATATTAAACGGCGTAAATCCAACGAAAATCGAGCTAATTGAGCGATTTAAGCAAGATTTACACTAACTGTTTAGTCGTTCTAAAATGGCAGCACACCACGTTCCAAGCGAATTATGCACCGGAACCCCTATCTCGCCACAGACTTCTTGCATATAGGTCTTGTTGCCGCCTTGGTATGTATCGCTGACTCCAAAAACAAAGTCTAAATCAGGATTGTAATCCTTCCAGCCTGCAATGAAGCCGAATTCTATACGGCTTGTTTGGGCATATGCGCGCCCGGGCGTTTCGAAAGTTTGTTCAGCCATCCACATTGCTAAGACTCCCTTTTCACGAGCTAATCGTAAATAATGCCTCTCCCACGGGTTTTGCTTGTTATTGTCTAGCCAAGCAGACGGCTTTTGATACAGCTCAGGTGCGCCACGCGGAGAGATAATAGACGCCTCTGCTCCTTGGGCAAGTAACATATCAGCTGCGGCTTTTTGCCAATCTTCAGCCCCCTGGACAGGGCCAGCTAAAAATACCACGGGGTTATTGGGGTTATTTATATTGTTTGGAGGAAATATAAATTCTGACATAGACATAGCCTTAGTGATATTGCCTTAACGATTCAATCGGGTGCTTACGCGCGGCGCGCAGGGCAGGGTAAAAGCCAAAAAGCACGCCAACGCCAAGCGACATTACGAGCGCAATCCCAGCTACCTGCCAATTTACGCTTGGTACAAAATACAGGTACGTACTAATACCAAAGGCGACCGTATAGCCAATAATATAACCGAAAAGTCCACCCATCACGCTCATCATCACACTTTCAATCATAAACTGCAGGGCGATACTACTGCTGGTGGCGCCAACACTTTTGCGAATACCGATTTCACGCGTGCGTTCAGCCACGCCCACTAGCATAATATTCATAATTCCCACGCCACCAACCACCAAGCTGATAGCCGCAATCGCTGCCAACACTAGTGCCACAGAGCGCATAAAGTCGTTAGTTTCCCTACTGACGCTACCGCCACTCGCCATGTTGAAATCGTGTTCGTTATTATGATTTTGCAATAATGTTGTATTTATAACATCAGTTAAATCGGATAGCTGTGTGGTATCTTTTGCCCTAATGTCAATTTGCTGGATTTGCACGCGACCATGGTTGATAGTTTTACCAGCGTTAAAAGTTAAGAAGACGGAATTATCAAAATCTATCCGATTATAATTAACCGGGTCCAAGCTGGCCTTCAATACACCAATTACAGTATAGCGCTCACCGCGCACTGTAAATGTCAGCCCAATCGGTTTTTCGGTGCCAAATAAATCAATCGCCAGCTGATGACCCAGTACCGCCACACTGTCAGGGCTATTGGTGTCCAAAAATTGACCGTCGCGCACGTCCAATTTAGCAATTTTTTCCAGTTCGGGTGTTGTTGATACTACAACAGAATTATCCAATGTACGCGTCCCTGTTTTCAGAGTGGCCGACTGCACCATAATCGGCGCGACGGCGTCAACGCCATCCACAGCCCTAATTTTTTCCACATCAGACTCGCTTAGGGTACTGGTTGTGTAATACTGCTGATTGGCTGGTGCAGTTGGGGTTACCGCCTTATCGCCACCTGGGCGAACAACAATAATATTGCCGCCGATACGGGTTAACTGGCGATTTAATACATCAGTTAGTCCTCCGCTCAAAGCAAAAATCGCCGTCACACTACCCACACCAATAGCTACACCGAGCACGGTCAATAGCGTACGCAAACGACTACGGCGCAACGATTGATAAGCGCCATAGATATAATCACCAAGCAACCAGTTCATTTACCGCCTCCTTTTTGTGCGGACTTTGCTTTTTTAGTGCGCTTTAGGGCGGGGGTTTTGCTAGGTTTACGCTTGGTTTTATTACTAACCGGCTTAACGGTAATAGTGTCTTCCTCGGTGACAACCTGCGCAGTAGTATGAAAATTAAGGGGGATTTTAACGGCAGCGTCATCGGTGGTAACTACTTTAATTTTTGTATCGCTGGCAATCTTGCCATCCAGCATATTAATAACGCGCGTGGCATAACTGGTGAGGGTAGGGTTATGCGTCACCATAATAATAGTATTGCCTTGTTTATGTAACACGCTTAGTTCTTCCATAATGACATGGCTAGCATGGCTATCCAGATTGCCAGTTGGCTCGTCTGCTAAAATAATGCTTGGCTTATTGACCAACGCCCTTACAATCGCCACCCGTTGCATTTGACCGCCACTAAGTTGCCAGGGCATGTAATATTCACGTTCTTGCAAATGAAAATTTTGCAACACACGGCTTGCTTCTATTAATCGCTTAGTGCGGCGCACGCCTTTATAGGTAAGAGGTAGGGCAACGTTTTCTAGTACATTCAAGCGATTGATAAGGTTAAAGCTTTGAAATATTATGCCGATTTGTCCGGAGCGGATTTTGGCTTGCTGGCGTTCGCTTAAATGTTCTACGTTTTTACCGTCCAGCAGGTATTCACCATCACTACAGCCGTCTAATAGTCCTAAGATATTCAAAAGTGTCGTTTTACCACAGCCGCTTGGCCCCATAATGGCAATGAACTCGCCTTTTTCTACCCTTAAGTTAACGCCATCCAGTGCATTATGTTCGGCATCGCCAAACCCAAAGGTCTTTACGAGTCCTTTTAATTGAATAGCCGGCACCAGTGCTGGCGTTTTATCTTTTTTCATCTGTAATTAGTATGCGTGGCAATTAGCGCCAAGGCAAGCATTACCAATATATTTTTGGCGTTAAATTAACAACCCCTACGCCATGCGCCATTACATAGAATTATGGAACCAGTATTGACGCCTTTGCTTAGAATAGGGAAGTTCAAAATCAAACCTGTCGCCTTCTTCTGGCCCCCCGGGTATAGAGTGCACACCTGGCTTCCAATGATTTACGCCATGTTCATCTGTTGTAGTCTGGGTTTGTTGAATCAACAAAATACCACCGGTAATTGACCCTGACTGCATTTGCCGCATAGTGTTCGTCGTTCATATAGCATTTAACAAATCTTGTTGTTAATCCGCAGGATTGTGCCAGCACCTGATATGTCAACGCCTGGTGTCGACAGACGCCTTCGGACATATCATGCAAGCCAACGACACCGGACAATTTTACTTCATAAAGGCAAGAGTGCCTTTTGGGTCACCCTTAAAGCACTCTGTAAGTTTGCTAGCTTCGTCGTCATTCACTACACCGCAGTGCAGCCGATTAGGCCCATCTGTGACATATCTAACAGTAGCATTGCCAACTTTCCCTATAACCGCGCCCGCTAACACGCGTTCTTGCAAGGTTAAGTTTTTTAGGTATTGCTCTTACATAATATAGAGTGTTATTAATTTTAGCATGAGCTTTATAAAAAGTCAAATATTACCCCGTCTTTGCTATAATAGTTCAATATGGAGAGGTGGCCGAGTGGTTGAAGGCGCACGACTCGAAATCGTGTGTACGGCAACGTATCGGGGGTTCGAATCCCCCCCTCTCCGCCAGGTCCTATGATTATTGATAATAATTAACAGGCTGTGAATATATTCACAGCCTAATTTATTAGTCAGGCGTATCATTTATCTTTGTGAAAGCAACTATTAAGGCAGTGCGCGCTATTACTGGTGTGTACTTTCAAAGACTCATTACCGCTAGCGCAGTAGTCGGGGGTATTTTCATTATTGCAATTTGGGCACTAATTATCTGGTTATCAACTACGGTCGATGCGCTGTGGGGGCTATTTATATTCTTATTGTTGCCGCTCACTATTGCTAGCTTAGTTATTTACGGGCTGATGATGCGTTTGGGCGGGGAGCTCATACCCCGCGCGTTATCTAAAGACGAAATGCATAAAATAGGCAAGCTTGGCGACAAGGTTTTCCATATGACAGAAACCAAATCGACACCCTGGCCGTACCATCTGTTAATTATCAGTAAAGATGTGTTGCGCGGCAAAGAAAGCAGTTACATTAGAGACACGCTGGCTAATACTCGTAGTTTAAAACAAGACTATTTGGATATAAGACAGCTGTTCACAAACTAACCGTTGCCCGTCACCCCTTAATTATGTTACAATATTCTCTGTTCGCTTTTTAAGCGCGCACCTTATAGTTACAGTCGCGAATACCAACCAGTGTTCGCGGCGATATGTGGCCATGATTCACGTCGTGGACACATATTGCGCACCCGTAGCTCAGCTGGATAGAGCGTTGGCTTGCGGAGCCAAAGGTCGTACGTTCGAATCGTATCGGGTGTACCAAGAAAAAAAGGTTAGTTTACTAGCCTTTTTTTTCTTGGTCTAGTTTTATACAATCCGAGCGGAAGACTCGTCACAAAGTGGCGATAGCTGTACATTCAGTGCAGCGAAGCGCACAAAAAAGAGCTTGCTCATTTTTGAAGCAAGCGAGAGAAGCTTTAGTCGATGCTGTCATACATCGGGCACCGAAAGCGGGAGCGCAACACAAGCGCTATTATATCAAGCAGTGAGTATATTCAGTCCAATAATTTTACTAAATTCGCAATTTAGCCAAAAGCCTGTCGATAAAATCTGGCGAATGGTCCTGCATGGGTAGCCGTGCCGCCAGCATATCTACTAATGGCTCGCCGACTTCCTCGGGGAAATACGCCGTCAGTCCCAGTTGGAACCGCTTGCGTGGCAGTAAAATAACAGCATGGTTGCCATTGCGCGAATCGACCGCGAATGACTTAAACATATCATAAGGAAACAGCCGATCATTAACATGAACGCCCTGTCGGCTGAGTGTATAGTGAAGGATTTGCGGGATGCGGTGTGTGTACACAAACAAAGCCAGCGCCATCACCGGGATTAATACTGCAAATGAAACGGA
>CALEKV010000083.1 GCA_937902525.1 uncultured Candidatus Saccharibacteria bacterium
TGTCAACCTCCCCTTTTAGCGAACACCCTGTCTCGCTTGAGTGAGGCGGCGTAAGCCGCCGGACTCATGCTAAGAGCTGAGTGGATTCGCTCGTGGTTGTAGTAATAAATCTGCATGGCAATGGCTTCGTGTAATTGGCTCAGATCCTTGTGGTGGGCAGGATTACCCAACTCACGCTTAAACCCACCAAACCAACGCTCCATGAAACCGTTCTGCCATGGGCTAGCTTTGTTACTGGCACTCAGTGCAATCTCCATCTTGGCGCAGAGCTCCTGGTGCTTGTAACTCAGGTATTCGCTCCCTTGATCACTGTGTAATATGGCCGGGCTGGGGTGTTTACTGAGGGCGTCCAGTAGGGCTTCGTGGGTCAGCTCACTGGTGTGGCGAGTACCAAGACGCCAGCCGACCACTTGCCGGGTTTTTAGGTCAAGCACCACTGCCAGGTAGTGCCAACGCTTCTCGAACCACAGGTACGTGAAGTCCTGTACCCAAGCGTAGACATTGACCATGTCAGTGTAGTCCATGCCATCCTGTGGTCGAAGCTCGTTACGAAACTTGGCGTAGCGCCCTAAAATATTGGGTGGTGCACTAATCTCTGGCGTGCCTGCTCGGTGGCGACGCTTCTTGGTTGGCGTTGGCACAACTACACCTGCCTGGTTGCGGATACGCCTTGTTTTCTTTTTGTTCCAGCCGAGGTGTAGTGCTAACCGCTCAACACCGTAGAACGGGTGTAGTTCGTGGGCTGCGCGTAGCTGCTCAACGGCTCGGCTGTCGCGGTTTGCTTGTCTGGTTGTTCCCACGTAGTAGCTGGTACGGCCGAGCTTGAGCCGACGAGCGAACGCACGCCGCCAACCTGGGTCGACCTCATCCAGGGCGGCTAGCCTTTTGGGCGTTGGCTTTCGGCTGTGAGTCTCCCGAGTACTCGGTAGGCTTGTTCTAACTCTTTACGAAGCCGGTTGTTTTCCAAGATTAAGTTGCGATTGCCATCGATCACGCCAGCTCTGAGCCAGCTGTAGATAGTCTTACTACTAATACCATACTGGCTCGCGGCTTCGCTAACTTTCAGGCCGCCATCCCGAATCTTAAGAATTATTTCATCTTTAATATGTTGCTCAATGTGTTTGCCAACGGGCATACAAAAACCCCCTTCTTTACTGAATATTGTACTGCTGCTAGCTAGACAGTGTGTTCAGTATATGGGGAGGGTGACAGGACTGAGCGGATCACACCACTTTTCTAAATTCTCATCGTAGTAATCTATCTTCCAGAATATCTTTACTCCACTCACCGTAAACGAACCAAAGTCATGCTCGCCGTAAGGGTCATTATCTTCGTTAAACTCCGCGAAGTCCCGTACTTTGACGAAGACCTCATTCACATCTTCTCCCATAGCAGCGACACCTCTCGTCACAGTACAACCCTCCATACTACGTCGATGCTCATCGTTTATTGCAGCTATCTTTGCTGACGTTTCGTTTACTACTGTTGCTTTGGTGTCCATAACAGACCCTCCTTATTGTTATTGAGAGGGCTTTCTGCCTCTCTGTCACAGAGGGAACGGGATGAATCCAAGTAAGTCAAGGTGGAGACTTGTACTACCTTGACTTATTTGGTTCACCCGTAGAATGAGGAGACAGAGACCTTATATAGCCCTGTCAAGCTTTTTTGAGTTTTTGTGTTTGTTTTTCTT
>CALEKV010000084.1 GCA_937902525.1 uncultured Candidatus Saccharibacteria bacterium
TCATTGGGATATTTACTCTCACTATAAACATACACGGTATTATCAACCAACTCATAACTCATATTAGCAAAATGGCTAGCAATAGTCCCGGCCACCGAAGGCGGAAATAACCGTTCGATATCAATCACATCAGATGGCCGCGAATACACGCTATAATTGCTGATGAATTTTCCGGGATATTCAGTCGTATTGCCCAAGGACACGGGGCATAATTGCATATAAGCCGCCTCAAACAAATCATTCGCCGCCTGTGGGCCAACGTACAGGTGCGGCAACGTAGTATTGGTATGCAAATTAACAGACGCAATAAACCAATGACACCGCTTTTCAAGTTGACCGCGCGTTAGTACAAGGTCGTTGCGCAGCACAAGCACCGTATCGTAACCCTGTACTGTGCCAACTGTATACAAATTATCGATTTGCGTGTGCGAAACCGTAAAACCGCGCACCGGCCTAAAGTCATCTGCTTTTTGATCAACCGCTCCAAAGTACACCAATCCATATTTGTCGGCAACGTGCCGAACTGTCCGCTCACTTAAGCGACTGCGCACGACATGCCGTGGGCTCATATGTCGAATACTACGACTGATTAAGCCCTTTTTACCCACCCCGGCCATTGTTATTTGTCAACCGTTAAATCAAGTAATGTACTTAGGTATTCCGCTTGCGACCAGGTAAGCGGTTCTACAGAAAGGTTACAATGGTTGGCCGGACAAATCTGCTCAGGCAGCACGCCCGTTGAACGCATAAGGCCCGTAACCCAATCAATAATCCCAGTAGCCAACTGAGTATCATTTTGCTCCAATGAGTATTGAGCAAGCCACAACGACACAATGGGCCACACATTTGGCCTGTCCGGCTGCGCTCGCTGGTAGTTATCGTCCTTATAGCGGGGTAGGCCAGGCCAATTTGGATCAAAGCCAAAAGTCTGCTTGGCGGTTTCGATACTCTGGCGCACTTCTGGACTATCTACACTAAACAACCCATACATAAATGCCCCGTAAAGCGCCGACATATCAAGCGTCGTGTTGGGGGTAATGTTGCCTTCCTTATCTGTTTCAATTCCCTTAATAAAGTATCGGCGGTCTTTGTCATAACAAATTACGCGCGCCTTTTCGGCCATAGTTTCAGCGGCGGCGCGCCACTTAACCACATTGTCTAAATCTTTGCGGTATTCAGCCAAAGTGGCGGCTGCCAACAATGCCGCGTATGTCACAGCAGTCGTATAGGTGGTGGTAAGGTACTGTTCTTCCCATAAATCGTACGATGCTTTTGGAAGCTTGGTTTTGTCATCAACGTACCCAGCCAAAAAGTCGGCCATTGGTACAACAAGTGGCTCATAAAAATCATGTAATAGCTTTGGATCTTCCGTGCTTTGATAAAATTGTGTGAAAACGAATAGCACGCCGGCGGTTTCATCGGTTTGGATCGGCGGCGCCACGCTACCATCTTTTTGCAGATATGAGTGCCAGCTGCTACCCAGGGCGCCATCGGCCCGATACTTATGGCTTAAGTAGCCGCCCGCATTTAAGCCGCGCCTACAAAAATCAAAAAAGCGGTATGGTTCATCATAATAACCCAGGCGTATCAATGGCCACACCACATACGCGCCGTCCCTTGGCCAGGCATAGGCGTATACATCGCGCCAGTGCTGCAACATAGCACTGTCGGTGCTGGCAATAACCGCTCCGCGCCTATCGATATGCGCCTTGGTGATTAATAAGCTTTGTGTAAAAGGCGCCTGGTATTGTTTTGGTAATGCCCTAATAGTGGGCTGG
>CALEKV010000085.1 GCA_937902525.1 uncultured Candidatus Saccharibacteria bacterium
GTTGGCGCATGCATGGCCAAAACTAAAGGCAAAGGCAATCCAAAGCTTATCAATGAAATTCTCAAAAAATATTTTAACGCATAAAATCATTGCTATGCTCATTTACTTACATCTTGCCAGGAAGCCCCGTGTCGTAGTGTAATACTTAAAGGAATATTCCATGATACGACGGATTCTAATGTATCTTTGATCAAAGACTCGACCGCATCAACATTTTCATGATGTGCTGTTACTATGATTTCGTCGTGAATCTGCAACAATTGACATGCATCCAATCGTTTTTCCTTGATACTACGCGCTACACTAATCATACCGATTTTCATAATATCGGCAGCTGTTCCTTGTACTTTGGTATTAATAGCAAGTCTGTGAGCTTCGTTACGTAATACATGATTTTTTTCAAAAATCGTCGGAAGATAGCGACGTCTGCCATAGAGCGTACTCACATAGCCATGCTCGGTAACCTCGTTAATAACGGTTTCCATCCAGATGCTGACGCCGGGATATTGGGCAAAATATGCATCAATGTACATCTTTGCATCTTTCTGACTTATTTTTAGGTCCTTCGATAATCCGTATGGTGTCTGACCGTATAAAATGCTAAAATTGATTTTTTTACCTATCTGCCGCTGCTCGTGTGAAACATTTTCTGGGGTAACCTGAAAAATACTTGCGGCAGTTTGGATATGAATATCATGATTATACGCAAATAATTCTCGCAATTTAAGGTCCTGACTTAAGTAAGCAAGAACGCGCAATTCTATTTGATTATAGTCGGCCGCAATAAAAAGGTGCCATGGCTGCGGTTTAAAAGCACTACGTATAGTTGGCCCAAAACTGTACCCATCAGTTGGTATATTTTGTAGGTTTGGATCGGAACTTGCAAGTCTTCCAGTTGCAGTCAGAACTTGACTAAAGCTGGTGTGTATTTTGCCCGTCCGCGGATTAATGTAGTGTGGCAATGCTTCAATATACGTATTTTTGAGCTTAGCAAGTTCACGGTACTGTAAAATAAGCCCAGGGACAGGGTGTAACACAGCCAGTGTTGTTAAAACTTCCTGATCTGTTGAAAAACGCATACCCTTAGTGCTCTTTTTCTGTACAGGCAGGCCAAGTTGATTAAAAAGCACATCGCCCACTTGAGCAGGTGAGTTAAGATTTATCTTCGGTCGGTCAACCATATCTTTAATCGTAGTTTCAACACCTTCTAATGCACCGTCTACTCGAGTGCCAATATGGCGCAGAAGCTCTGTGTCGAGAAATATACCTTCAGCTTCCATATCAATAAGAACTCGTATCAGCGGATGTTCAATTTCATA
>CALEKV010000086.1 GCA_937902525.1 uncultured Candidatus Saccharibacteria bacterium
GAGATTCCGAAACGTGACTGGAGTTCAGACGTGTGCTCTTCCGATCTTGAACGATACGCAAAAAATGTACGTTAAGTCGGAGCCTGCGGTCCCCGCTCCTACGCCTGCCAACCCTTTTGTGAATATGGCGATCACCGATGTGTTACGTGCGTTTTTGATTGGCCTGCTAGTCGGCGTTGTCAGCATGGGCCTATTTTATGCGCTGGATCGTTTTATCTTTGGCGCCGCGCTATGCCGCCCGGGTGTTGAGGGTTGCACAAGTGCGCCAGTATATTCAGGTGTCATTGCTACCGTGGTCGGTATTATTGTAGGTATTATCGCGTTGGCAAAAGTTGGTATATACCGCCCATTACCCGCAGCAATCGCTGCCAACATAGCAATGTGGGGCGTGTTTGGCTTGGTAAGCACTCACGTTGTTTGGTATTGGGGAATGTTGATTGGAGCGGTTTTATTCGGGTTAGCATATGCCTTGTTCGCATGGCTGGCGCGCATTCGTTCGTTTATCATATCTCTTATTGTGTTGGTGGTTGCGGTTGTCATTGTCCGGCTGGTGATAGGCTAAGCCGTAAGCGTAATCTGGTACAATAAGGACATGGAAAGTGTCCTTATTATTTTATTGGTGGTGATACTGCTCGGCCTTGGGGCTGTAATATATGTCGTACTGCAAAAGTTTAATGAACTTAAAAATGCCAGCGCAGTGGAGTTAATGAAAAGCGATGTAACCGAATTAACCCGTAGCATAGCGGGCTTACAGCAGGTCATGGGTGATAAGCTGGATCGCAGTAGCGTGGCTATGCAGAGCAGTATGAGCAAGCAGCTCAGCGAAAGCGCTAAGCTGATTGCGGAGGTGACGCAGCGCCTAACGAAACTCGATGATACGAACAAGCGCGTGGTTGATGTCGCAGATGAGTTGAAAACATTGCAAAATGTATTGCAAAACCCAAAGCAGCGCGGGGTATTTGGCGAGTTCTATTTGCAGAGTGTGCTCGACAACGTCCTGCCGGTTAGTCAGTATCAAATGCAATATAAATTCAAAGACGGCGAAATTGCCGACGCTGTTATATTTTTGGATCGCGGGCAGATATTGCCTGTAGACAGCAAGTTTAGCCTGGAAAACTATAACCGAATGATCGAGGCGGCGGGTGAAGAGCGCGAACGCTTGATGCAAAAAGTAAAAGTGGACTTAAAGGGGCGGATTGATGAAACCAGCAAATACATCAGGCCGAGCGAAGGCACAATGGATTTTGCCTTTATGTTTATTCCGAGCGAAAGTTTGTACTATGACTTACTGATAAATAACGTCGGTACTGGCGGAAGCTCGCGGGACCTAATTGAATATGCGTTCAGGGACAAGCATGTTATTATCACGAGCCCAACAAGCTTTATGGCATATTTGCAAACGGTTTTACATGGTTTGCGCAGCTTGCAAATAGAAGAACAGGCAAAGGATATACAGGTGCGCGTGGGCAAGCTTGGGCAGCATATCGCCAAGTATGACGAATACATGAAAAAGTTAGGTACCTCACTCGGTACGACTGTAAATCATTACAACAACGCCAGTAAAGAGTTTGTAAAAATCGATAAAGATGTGGTGAAAATTGCAAATACTGAGGCAAATGTGGAGCAGTTGTTGATCGACAAGCCACGTGCAGATGATTAGGTGATGGCTGCTAGCCGCTATATGGCTAAATACTGGTCCTGGCCTGGTATTTTAGATAACGCGATGTTTATATAATGCTCTTGACCTGCGTAGAGCTTATCATATCGCTCGTCGGTCGTTGGAATCCACTGCGCTCCGGTAGCATCGCTCCCTGCGTGTATTTTGACTCTTTGGGCCTGCTCTTGGTTTAGGTGGATGTGGAGTGCCGTGGTTTCCATCCAGATCGGAAGAGCGTCGTGTAGGGAAAGAGTGTAGATCTCGGTGGTC
>CALEKV010000087.1 GCA_937902525.1 uncultured Candidatus Saccharibacteria bacterium
TTAGTCGCGTCCAAATTGAAGACCCAGGTGATAGCACTTTCGTGATGGGCGATATTGTTAGTAAGGCAAGCGTGGTTGACGCTAACCGTGACCTTGTGGTCGCCGGTAAGGAGCCCGCACAGTATACGCAGTTGCTACTTGGTATTACTAAGGTGAGTATATGGAGTGATAGCTGGCTATCGGCCGCCTCGTTCCAGGACACCACCCGCGTACTGATTAGCGCAGCAACCAGCGGCCGCGCCGACCATTTGCGTGGCCTAAAGGAAAACGTGATTATCGGTCGCCGCATTCCAGTCGGCACCGGTGCACGGATTGCTCCAACTGAGACTACCGATGAATTCGACTATGTCGATGAAATCGCCGATGACGTTGAGCTTGCCGCGTAATATATAATAGAGATACAGGCTCTAAATTATAATAAAACCGCCCCATTTTAGGGGCGGTTTTATTATACAAGATGCAAAGAGCCCGCGACCTGAACGGCAACGGACTCCTGCTAGTATGCACGGAGCCGGCGTCAGACGCGGGCTAATGAGGCTGGAGCACGCCCATATTATACATAATGATGACGGCGGCCCCTACTGTTCCAATCCAGCCTAGGATTTCCCACCCGCGGGCATTGACGCCGCGTGCAGTTGCGATACGCGCTTGCCAGATGGCAAGCGGGCCCAAGATGATTCCTGCAAAGAGGAAGCACCCAACAATCGAGAAGACGACTGCTCGGTTTTTCGCCGCAACCGCCTTTCTATCTGGATATAAGTCTGTCATGGCAATACCTTTCGGTAGTCGTTTTGACCGTAGCGGGGTGCTACAGCAGGCCATATTATTTATTATAACAAATTGTTTGCATAAAGTCAATTTTTATAGATGTAGTATAGACAAACAGTGCCAGTTTTGCTACAATTGCAGATGAGTTTCCTGTTTGGTATATTTGGCGAGTGTGAAAGCTAAGTGTTCCAAACCAGCGCGAACAGGCGTTTGCTGCGCAGTGTTTGCACAATCCGCGGGCCTTTAGCAAGTCCAAAGGGTAGAATGTGGATCAAGGATTATGGATTATTGAATATAATACATTATCCCTTCTATAATCTATCATCTATAATCTAAATTCTGTAAAACGGAGTTTTACCAATGCCAACTATCAACCAGTTAATCCGAAAGCCGCGTCAGACTGCTAATAAAAAGAGTAAGTCGCCGGCGCTTGGTCGTATCCATAACGCCCTTAAGGTGCGTTATTACAGCCAAGACGCGCCCCTGAAACGCGGCGTGTGTGTAAAAGTTACCACCAAAACGCCAAAAAAGCCAAACTCAGCTCTCCGTAAGGTTGCGCGTGTTCGTTTAACGAACGGTCATGAAGTTTGGGCGTACATTGGCGGCGAAGGCCACAACCTACAAGAGCACGCCGTTGTGCTTGTACGTGGCGGCCGTGTGCCAGACCTTCCAGGTGTGCGCTACCATATTGTTCGCGGCGCACTGGACTTACAGGGTGTCGCTAAACGTCAACAAGGCCGTAGCAAATACGGTGCTAAAAAGGCGGAGAAATAACCATGCCACGAAAAGTTACTAAAAAACTACAACGCAATATTAAGCCAGACCGTAAATACCAAAGCGTGCTTGTGCAGCGCTTAATCAACAAAAGCATGCTAGATGGTAAAAAGTTAACCGCTGAGCGTGCCGTTTATGGCGCCTTAGAGCAGGCGGCTAAGACCCTAAAAAGTGAAGAACCGCTAGAGGTGTTTGAGCGCGCTCTTAAGAACGTCAGTCCGAACTTTGAAGTTAAAAGCCGCCGTGTTGGTGGTGCTAACTATCAGATTCCGTTCCCAGTTGCTGGCCACCGCCAGCTACACTATGCCTTTACTTGGTTGGTGCAGAGCGCCCGTTCACGCAACGGCATGCCATACCAGAAGCGATTAGCGCTCGAAATTGTGGATGCCTACAACGAAGCCGGCGCCGCTTACAAAAAGAAGGAAGACACCCACCGCATGGCCGAAGCCAACCGCGCCTTTGCGCACTTCGCTCGAAGCTAGGTGCTTTACGCCTTACCTAAAATACCGCCTGTTCAAAAGGCGGTATTTTATTAAGAGCGAAACCTAACTACCAAGCTGTTTGTGTCGTTTACGAATCTGCGCATCGATATTGGATTGGTTCAATCGGCGCAAAATTATCGGTCATAAGCTTAGATTCACTGGTTTGTAATGGATAGTATTTTTGTTCTAGTAACTGCGATGGTGGTTCCTGGAGGCTAAAATATGCAACATAGTTGGCGGCGTTTGAATCGCTGGAGGTTGGGTTCTTTTTGGCCCATGCTTGTGGAAACTGTGCGGCATACGGCGCGATGGTAGATTGCAATAATTGACCGCAAGAGCCCGACCGACTGCCGATAGCATTCACCAACAGCGCACCGTCCTTTTTTAAGATGTCTGCGATATTAACGCCATACTCCCTCGTCATGAAGGTAAAAGGTACATTCATGTCACTATAGACATCGACAATTACAATATTGTACTTGTTTTTAGTGTTGTTGATGTATGTGCGGGCATCTTCGTTGATAATGTTCAGGTTTGATAAACCTGGTAAATAAAAATAATCTTTAGCAATCTTGGTCAAGCCTTTGTCTATTTCAACACTATCAATGCGGGCAGCGGGATATTGACGCGCCAAATGCACCGGTAGTGTGAAAGCACCGCCGCCAAGTACCAAAATATTTTCTGGCTCACCCAACACCTGTACCACATTGGCAAGTTCATTGGTATACCAAAATATCATTTTATTTGGGTTGTTCATGTCCATGCCAGATTGACTGGCTCTCGGGCCAGTACTTAAAACACGCACAGCCTGGCTACCAAGCGCTCCTTGGGCTATTGTGTAGTGTGAGGTTGCAGTATCAATTGAAACTGGGAATGTAGTCATTCGCTGCACAGCCAATATGGACAGCAGAGCAAGCGTGCCGATGGTAATGCTAAAGGTGGCGCGTTGCTTGACCCTTAGCCTGGGAGTGATTATCCAACTTAAAGCTACAAGCAATAAAACAAGGGCAAGGAATATACCACGGGTGCCTAATATTGAAAACAGTAGAAATCCGGTCAAAAAGGTGCCAAAGATACCGCCCAGGGCGTTCATAGCATCAAGGTTAGCGATAGATTGGCCGGTGCTTTCGAGCGATTTTACATTAAACTTGGCTAGGTATGGGCCAATCGACCCAATTAAGAAACTGGTCGGAGCGAATAAAATCAGCGAAGCCAGCACCCCTTTAAGCCGTTGATCGTAGTCAGAAGCTCCCAGCCAAGCTAGGGTACCT
>CALEKV010000088.1 GCA_937902525.1 uncultured Candidatus Saccharibacteria bacterium
GACCACCGAGATCTACACTCTTTCCCTACACGACGCTCTTCCGATCTACTCTGTTGGAGTAGCAAAATGTCGAGGTGTTCGAAGAAAAACTTGGTATACCGAATTAAATCCTCTATTTCGATTGGTTGTTTGACCTTTAGTGTCGTTTTTTGATACTTAAGTTGGTCTATCTGGCTTTCGATACGCACAAGCTCCTCCTCTATGTATTTAATGGCTGTTTCGCTATTCAAGAACTTAATCTTGTCCATGCTTTGCCTCGCTTCGTAAGTTAGGTTTTTGATTTGTTCGTCTATTAGGTCTGTTTCACTCATCGTCACGACGCCACGTCGCTCCCATTCTTTACGTATAGCGCTCATGAAGTCATCTAGATAGTCTGCATTGACCTGTAGTGACCGTACGTAGGCACTTATCGTGTCTTCAAACTCCTGCTGCGGTACACGAAAATTGTGCCCGTCACGGCGGCAATGGTAAGCCGGGTAGTATTTACCCAGCTTACCGCGCGAGGAGCTAGCGTGGAGCTGCTTGCCGCAGTGCGGACAGATAACGACACGCTTGTAAGGGAATTGCATATTACCTTTGTCGGACTTTACGACACGAGCTGGATCTTTGTTTATAAGAAACTTGAGTTCACCGTCAGCGTCATGGATGACGAACTTTCCCTTATTCGCTCTATTGAATAAGTCGACCGATACAATCCCTTCAAACTTGAGCCTGATCGGTTTGTTTTTAGTCCATTTTTCGCAAGCTATTCCGGCATAGACAGGGTTATTGATCATACGAAGGAACGATTTTAGTACTAACGGCTCACCGCCACGCTTGCCGGTGACTCTTGAGGGATCAGTTTTATCTCGTAGATACTGGGTATGCGTCTTGAACCCCATAGTATTCATCTGCTCAATAATTTCTTGGTCAGTGGATCTGCCTTCAGCTCTGAGCCGAAACATTTTTTGGACAATCACGGCTTCAGTTTTATGCGGAATTAGTATTGTTCGCTTACCGCTTGAGGTGATGATTTTCTTGCACCTCATGCCGTATATTTCGCCACGAACCCAGTAGCCCATGCGGCAGTAGCGAATCTGTGCTCCAATCATGCGACTCATGATATCCCGTATCTCATCACGGGACTGTTCGGCCGCCAGCAGCTCGCTCTTCAGCGTTGGTGAGTAGACACTCCAGTCGTACTCAAGCCCAAGGTACTCAAGCGTGTTAATCTTTTGGGTACCGATAACCCCAAAAGTATCGATCAGGCCAATGTCTAATTTTTCCAGCTGTTCTTTCAGGTCGCCGTAGGGCTTAAAGCCGCCACGCGTAAAACGGTCAATTGACTTAACTATAAACAGCTCGACTCGTTTGTCATGCTTGATCTGGTCTATAGCTCGCTGCATCGGTTGGTCTTTTTTTGACCCCGACTCATAAAACTTGATGAAATCGATGATGACGATATTGTTATGCTCGGCATAACGATTGATCTGCTCCATCTGTGCCTGAGGCGAATCCTCCAGGCCTTGTTCTTTTGCGGATACAGATCGGAAG
>CALEKV010000089.1 GCA_937902525.1 uncultured Candidatus Saccharibacteria bacterium
ACGACATAATTGAAGTTCGTTTAGTTATTTCCAAGGTCAACGTGTTGTTGCGTCAGCTTGGTGATAATCAGTTTGTAAAAAAGTGATTATTAAGGGCATATACGTAGTATATGTTTTCGGTAAATCTCAGTCTTATCGTCTTCTTAACTTACGACCTCGACAACCGTTGTGTGGGATTTTAAAATCATAAAAAAGCTCATAGCAATAAATTTTTCAACGGCGTAGGCTTTTTAGTATTAACTTGACGGGGTATGGGGTTCTAATAACGATAGACCGTAATCACATCCCGTAGGCTCTAATGACAGAAAGCAGTGGTTGTACCATCTTTTCTAGTGTATAACCATTAAGGATCGTAAATAGCTTAAAATCCGGTCGACCGTGTGACGTTCACGCTACAAGTCGGCCATTTTTACGTTTCAATGCAACAAAGAGATTGTTTGGTGTGGTTCGCATAATTAAATCCGCTTCATTTTTTATATTAAATTTTTTTAACATATATGGCAACTTTATCTTTACAGGTACGTTTAGGGATTACTAAAGGCTGACGTGTTAGAACACTTAACGAGTTTAAGTTCTACAATCAAGCTGTCGCGCACTGTTTATTTATTTTTACTGCACTACGCATGCGGGGTTACCGCGAACGTATGTGAACACTTCACTATACTGTATTTATGTCCGGTAAAAAGTATGTTATTTATATTGAATACTTTTTATTACCCTATACGCCAAGGGGCTGACGTCGCGGACCAATTCCCGTTGTTTGCTTGGGGTTTTCTCCTAGGCGTCAGGTGGGAGTTTCGAAAAGACTGTGCGTTGTGAAATTTGCACCGATTGATCACATCTCAAAGGTTGTGCGTCGAGTCGCTAAACGTACGTCGATTGTCTCGGCAGAGGGTACGGTGTGGCTGTGAGCACACAGGGCCATGATGGCCAAAGCCGTTCTTGGCCTAGCGCAACTTCCAAATGCAACGCCGCGTACTGCAGCTGGGGATGCTCGTCTTAACTTTTACAGGTGGGTGGTTACAAACCGCAAAACGGATCTAACCGGTGTAATTTGATCCACCAAGCGACCAGCAAGGGGACGTCAACTGTCTGGTAAGTTTTCGCGTATGTCAAGGTACAAAAGACTTCTTTATCGTCAAGAAAGGAGGCGTAGAACATTAAAACGAACCCTTCTACTTCGTAGCGGAAAACGTATTAGGCCTGATGCCGTTTCTAGGTACCTGAAGCGTAAGTCACGGCTTTTTATTGGGGTTAGAAAAAGCATTTAAGGTGTTTGGTTAATCGATATGTGGCGTGTCTTTTTAGGCGCCCTTAACAGTAGTCTATGACGTTAATGTTTAAACACACTAACAATAACTTAAAATCTGTAAAACAAGCTTGTGTAGGCGTTTTCGGCCTATCAAAAAGACAGTTTAGTATAAAATCCCCAGAACATCTGGGTTTTTCGGACATGTCCGAACAGTCAACGTCGGCCATCAAAGCAATGTCTGTTGCGTTTAACGATGAGGACACAACTCTTCGACTAAAGGCTACCGGATCGTATAAACTTCAGCTAAGGCGAGCAAGGGCTTTGGTTATTTTTACTAAAAAATCAGCTA
>CALEKV010000090.1 GCA_937902525.1 uncultured Candidatus Saccharibacteria bacterium
GCCTGGCCTCTGCTCTACGATTATTTGCGTTTCACGCAGGAGCTAAAGAGCCACACTTAGGTGGTATCTCATTTTTTACGTCATCGAGATTGCTGACGGCCTGGCCTCTGCTCTACGATTATTTGCGTTTCACGCAGGAGCTAAAGAGCCACACTTAGGTGGTATCTCATTTTTTACGTCATCGAGATTGCTGACGGCCTGGCCTCTGCTCTACGATTATTTGCGTTTCACGCAGGAGCTAAAGAGCCACAATGGTTTGGCTCACTTGATTTTACTAAACCACGCCGATATTTTCAAGGACGCCGTGCCTCAAACAGCCAAGTGTTGCTTTCAGAGCGCAAATGCGCAAACACCTTAAACAACCGCAATATACGTGGCAACCATAATCCGCGCATAATATCAAACAGCTGGCCCGACAGCGGTACACTTGCAAGCAAAAAATACCAATGATCGTGCCAGTACCTTTGACAATTTTTTGCAAAATACCATTCAAAACCAAAATCAACTAAAAATATCAACCCCACACCCAGTTCAAGACTATTCAGCCACTGCACTTGCCCCGTGCTCAGCCTGCCAAAATGCTCAAGCGCTAGCCCCGCCAAGCAAACCATGGCCAGTGTTATCATAATCAAATCCTTGGCTAGTACAAAACGGCTCATTTGTTTTTTGGTTGTTTGCGCCTCACGGTAGAGCCAGCCCAACGGATGTAGAATTATCGACCTCACCCGTCCATATCCACCCATTAGTATTACCGTCCGCATAATTTGAATCGCTATCGCTCACCATTAAGCCATCAACATACATTGTTGAGGTACCGCTAATTGGCGGGTAAAAACGAACCTGAATGACTCCAGCAGATGGCGCCACGACAGATGCTTTTACTTGTCGCCACGCGCTTAAGGCAGTGTCGTAACAACCATAGGTCACGTTAGGAGCGGCGCTGATCATCATGTCCTTACCGCCACCCGTACACGTACCGCCAGACCTGGTCGCTGACGCGCTTGATTTATATACAGAAGCCTTAACATAGTAAGTGCCGGCCTTGGGTACAGCAACATTAGCCACTAAGTATGATTCTGCAGATGTTGTAGTGGTAACCTTAATCTCGGCAGACTTAGAACCAAGCATAGGCTTAACGCTGTTGATATTACCAGCATAGCTTGTGGCTGCAATAAATGACCAACCATTAGCGCCCAAGTTCCCGTACTCCATGCTTGGATTTGTAGCAAGATTATAAACTGGTGGCACCCCATCAACCCCATGACCAGGACATCCGCCCCTTTCGGGCTCCGTAGAGATGCTATTACCAAACATACTGGTTTTACTGGTGGTAGCAGTTAAGCAGTAATATAACCCGTCATTACGGAGCGTGTATTGATACGAGGTACTATTATAATCTTGTACTTCAGCATCGTTCAGTGAATTTGGGTAAAACCGATTAGTGACCTTATATACATCAAGCTTTTTTGCGGCGTTTTCTATTGCCGTGGCTGCGGCGGATTCATTGGCGCGGCGCTGCAAGCCAGTAAACGCCATCACGGAAACCGCCGCCAGCACTCCAATAACGGCCACCACCACCAATAGCTCTAATATAGTGAAACCCTTGTTATTGCCAAGGTTTATCATGCTATTTATGATTTTACCAGACTTTTACCTGGTGTGCTATTTGTTTTTTACCGCCGACCTAAGTTATACTAAATAAACAAATGCGGGTGTCGTATAACGGCTATTATGTGACCTTCCCAAGGTCGAGACGGGGGTTCGACTCCCCCCACCCGCACCAAAATGCTAACTCTGAGCCGCGCCGCCTGTCCAGCGGAGCTGGACGCGCCCCACCAGCCGCCCCCTTTGCTTTTTTCTGAGATTTTCCCCCGCCGAATTTCTTTTTTAGCTGAAAAGGGTTGGCTGGTGGTGGCGCTGTCGCTTTAGCGACTGCAACATTATTTCTTGAAAGCGTACAGTGAGAAAGAGCCACCAAACTCTTCCCATGCCTGATTGAGCAATTCCCACGACACTTTTTGATTTGCTTTGTTGCCATTCATACCGTCTGGATTGTGAATGATTACTTCACTATCATCATAGCCAACAACTAAAATTGAGTGTCCGTTGTAGCCTTTCAGACCAGCAAGCGGGCGATCATTGGCTTCTAGCCTTACTAACCAGCCGTCATCTATAAAATGGCGAATATCATCATCTGTTGCTGGTCGTCTTTCCAGCGGTAAGCCTAAATCTATATATTCCTTTATTCTTGTTGCTTCAAGTTTCAAATCAGTGTGTTTTAGCTGGTAGTCTAATGCCTCTTTGTCCAAGATTGACGACAGGTATTTTGCAGGGTCATCTGCAAACGCTTCGTGGTTAAAGTCCTCTATCTGGTGTACCTGAAAGCCAAGTTTATGTAGGGCTAGTAATGATTGAGCTTGCCAAGTGCCACGCCCCTCAACATAACCGCAGAGTTTGTCCAGTTCGTCCATTGTGTATTTCTTTTCGGGCATAAAATAGGCAAGTATCATGCCGGTAGTGGCGTTGACGCAGCGGTTGTCTGGATTGGCTATAAAGGGAACGTCAAGGACTTTCATTTATCGTTCTCGTTGTTTCAAATGCGGCGAAAAGTCCACTTGGTAATCAGGAATACCGATAGATATGCCATAGGCAGTCGCTTCATCGTATTGCTTTTTATTTGTTCGGTCTGTGATATGAAAAACTTTGCTAGCATAAACCACATAATGTTCAGTTTCGGTCTTAAAATCTGCGTACCAGTCATGATTTTTATCGAGTGCTTCACTAATTTTCTTGGCAACTTCACTAGCTTTATCAGCTGGTATCTCAACTATGTGCATTGTCCATTGCCTGACCCACGGCGTGTTGTGCTTTTCGGTAACTGGTTCAACTTTGGTTGAGATGATGTTTACATCATTCAAAACGGAGTTGTCGGTCAAACTTTCCTCGATGATTACGCCGTTAAAGTCGCTAGTTTTCATAGCTTAATTATAACTCAAGTACGGCAGCAGTTATCTAAAGATATCCGCCAGTTCCATAATTTATTTTCTTGTAAATATCATCATAGATGTGGTTTGCCTCTTTGTTTTCAAGTGTTCGTTCAAGATGTCGCAGGGTTATGCGTACCAAAACATTTTTCTGGTCGCTTGCGATTCCTAAACGCTCTTGTATTTTTAGCGGCAAATCTTTATAAGCGGTTTCGCTCAGTATTTCCACGCTTTCTAGTATGTTCTGCTTGTCGCCTAAAGCCTCGCGAATATCCTCGTTTATATCTTCCTCAACATAGCCAGCAGGTACACTATACGACATATCTCGCTGTATGGCTGGCTGGCTCGACACTTCGTGGTATTTCTCTAGGTCTTTCATTTGTGCGGCAATCTTGGGATTGGTGGAGCGCAAATAGCGCACATCGGGAATATCTTTTAAGGTCATGACGAGCCTATCTAGCCCCATGCCTAACGCCCAGCCGGAGTATTCCTCTGGGTCAAGCCCAGCATTTGCCAAAATCTGGTCGTTGACGAGGCCGCACTCTAAAATCTCAATATCTCTATCGCCTAAAACTGCATTTACTTCAATGCCTTGTGTGGTGTAGGGGTGCGGTGAGTCAATAATGCGCAGTTTCCAGCCAGGTGCGGCAGTATTTGCTACGCCCTTTACGACATCAAGTAAATCTTCTTTGACAATCGGCTTGTCTTTGCCAGTCTTAACAATGCGCCACATTTCGAGCATGTGGACTTGTCCGACGTGCTTCTTGTCGGTTACATCTCGCCGATACGCTAGACCAGGTAGTAAGATAACGACATCTTTCCAGTCGTTTTTGGTTGCGGCAAGCTCGCGCAAGATTGCCGGTATCTGCGCGGTGGTGTGCGTTCTGAGGATATGCTCATTATCTACATAGTGAGTGTACGTTGATGAGCGGCTAATGTTATCTGCACCAATGAGCAAATTATCGTAATTATCGGCAACAGTTACGATAGGGTCTTTACGATACACCCGAACATCAGATTTCTTGTGCGCTTCGCGCATATAATCTGCAACTCTTTCATAAAGCAGAGATATTGCATGTTGTTGCTTACTCTCTGTTAAGTCTGGGATTGCCAGATATTCGTTTAGTTTTTCTTTTGTTAGTGGTTGAATATACATTCTCATAGTTTTCTCCTTATTTACTTAAATGAAAAAGCCCCCTTTCGGGGGCTTGGTTCTTGTTAGTTGCTGCTATTTATTTTGTAAAGCCAGCTAGACCCCCGAGAGAAGAGGTCATAAAAAAGTTCTGAACTGGCGTTGAAGTTGCTTTCATAATTTCATTATATCACAGATTAGCTTATTATGCAAATAATGTATCCGTGGGTCTGTCAAATGAGCCGCTTCGTTACTAGGGCGGCGATAGCCGCCCTAGTGCTTTTTTCTCTTTCGGCTGTTGTTTGCTTCTCGTTAGCCACTAAACGTACAGGAAAAGGCGCGTAGCGCGTCGGCTATGCCGACTGGAGCCGTGCCGGCTCTACTGCTTTGGCAGTAGGCGAACCACCAGAAACACCCTTTTCAACTAAAAAAGAAATTCGGCGGGGGGGAATCTCAAAAAGGCAAAGGGGGCGGCTGGTGGGGCGCGTGCGGGCTTGCCCGCACAGGCGGCGCGGCTCAGCTTTACAGATTTTCACGGAAATGGGTTCGGATTTCGGCGTAAAATCCCACCAAAGTCTATTCTCGCCGCTCTACCACAATTGTACACTTTGTCAAAAGTGCTGCAGCGGCACCAAGGGCAGCAAATACCGGTAGTAATACCGCGCCAACCACGCCAAACGTCACAGGGAATTCAATAATCGATTCACCCGCCTCGTTTTTTATGATAATGCGGCGCACATTGCCTTCGTTAATCAGCTGTTTTACTTTTTCCACTACCTGGTCAGCATTCACGCTAAACTCTTCAGTGCGTTTTTGATTGGTCATTACTTTACCTCGTTTTGCATGAACGCCTTAAGCGATTCTACAGTCCCCATCATTTGGGCTGGGAACACAATGGTACTGTTCTTTTCAACGGCAATTTCATTAAGGGTCTGTAGGTTACGCAACTGCAAGGCAACGGGGTGAGCAGCAATAATGTCAGCGGCTTGGCCCAGTTTTTCGGCGCTCATTTGCTCGCCTTCGGCAGCAATAATTTTGGCGCGGCGTTCACGCTCAGCCTCGGCCTGCTTGGCCATGGCACGTTTCATGTCTTGTGGCAATTCAATGTTCTGCAACTTGACGTTTTCAACATCAATACCCCACACCGCAGTTTCTGCATCCACGATTTCTTTTATTTTTTGGCTCATTGATTCACGGTTACCTAGCAACTCGTCCAGCTCCGCCGTACCGGCAACATCGCGCAAAGCGGCTTGGGCAAACTGGCTTGTAGCATAGGTGTAGTTCACAGTCTCAAGCGTCGCCTTGGATGCATCTACTACCCTAAAATAAACAACCGCATCAATCCCAACGGTCACGTTATCTTTTGTAATAACTTCTTGCCTAGGCACGTCAATTGGCGTGCTACGGATATCCACCCGGCGCATGGTTTGGATAAACGGCACCAAAAACCTAAGGCCCGGTTCGCGGATACCCGTAAACCTACCCAGAGTCAACACCACCCCGCGCTCGTACTGGTTAATTACCTTAACGCACGCAACCACTAACACTACTACAGTCAGCCAAAACCATTCCATGACACCTCCTTTGGTTAATGGCCTTATTGTAACGCAAGCTCAATTAATTTGTCGATAAGCTGTGGGTAACTATAGCCCGCTTTCATCATCAACTTTGGAAACATACTACTATTCGTAAAACCGGGCATGGTATTCACCTCATTTACATACAACTCTCCATTTCCACTCAGTAAAAAATCAACACGGGCAAGTCCGCGGCAATTTAAGACATCATAGGCCTGCTCGGCTATGTCCCTAATCGTATCATTCAACTCATTGGGCAAATCGGCTTTTTCAATTACTTGCGACGTGCTGGTTGCCGTGTATTTATCATCGTAATTGTAAAATTCTTCGCCAGGAATGATTTCGCCCACAGCGCTCGTAATGACATTTGGCATATTGCCCATGACCGCTACTTCCAACTCGCGAGGGTGCTGGACGGCCATCTCAATAAGCACTTCACTGTCATGTGCTAAAGCAGATTCCACAGCTACAGCAAGCAGATTCGCATCTTTCACCTTTGTCACCCCAACCGAACTTCCGGCGCGGCTAGGTTTTACAAACCACGGGCCTGGCAAGTCGGCTACATTGAAGTTCAAATTTGTTGCGATCCTGTCACGCACGACCGGTATACCTACGGCAGCAAGCAGCCTTTTTGTGCGGATTTTATCCATACATATCGCACTAGCCTCTACACCACAACCCACATAGGACATACCCATCAAATCAAGCATGCCTTGCAACGTGCCGTCTTCGCCATACTTACCATGCAATACGGGGAAGACAACATCGGGCTTGATTTTTTCATCACCCGCAACGAATATACCTTCATTAAGGTCCACGACAACGGGCGTGTCGTCATCGTTTGCTTCGCGGACATTATCCACCTTTTGCCACTTGCCAGCCCTGCTGATAGTTACCATACTAACTGTGTATTTATTTTTATCAATTGCCTCAACGACGTTTTTCGCAGAACTCAGCGACACCTCATGCTCACTTGATCTACCGCCAAACAATATTAAGACGTGCTTTATATCCATAGTTCAATTATACTACTGTCAGTATGCTAAAACCTCTTACAAAACGACTTCTGCCCCTCTATATTGCAAAGTTCTTAAGGAATTTTATATTTTGGTATGCTATCGAAAAGCTATTTATGACAACAATCGGATACACCGATGCCACGATTGGTGTCATGGCTGGCGTGTATTCCATTATGTCGGTCGCAATGGAGGTGCCATCCGGCATCCTTGCGGATCGATGGAGTCGGAAAGGCGTCATGATACTTTCGGCGGTATGCATGGTGCTAAGTAGTTATATAGGCTGGGTAAGTTACAGTGTACCGATGTTTCTGGTATCGGCTATATTTTGGGGATTCTTTGACGCTCTTGCAAGTGGTACCGACAGTGCGATGCTTTACGACACGGTGCTGGAAGAACAGGGACATACCGATAATTATGAAAAAATATCAGGTAGATTCGAGGCGATTGGTGGCCTTGCTTTGATTGCGAGTGCCGTAATCGGCGGTCTTATTGGCGATCACCTAACTTTGAGATACGCATTTTTGCTCAGCGTTATTCCTGCAACGCTAGCCATCATTTCACTTTTGTTTTACAAGGAAACAAAATTCCATAAACAGTCAGCCGATACTCATATTATCGCGCATACAAAAGGCACCTTTAAGGCTGTTTTAAGAAACCCTAATTTAATCTGGCTACTCGTGACCATGCTAGCGCTCTCAACGATAAATAGCTTAAATGGCGAGCTTTACCAGCTATGGTACCTAGCCCTTAGATCCCCCGCCACTCTATACGGCATAGCAGGCGCGATCATTTTAGGCACATACGGGACCGGTGGACTATTCACAAGCCACCTCGCGAGCAAAAGACGAATCTTCATGTCGCTGCTAATAATATTCGCCGCTGGGTTTGCGTTAATCATTAGCCGAACACTTATTATTACTGTTATCGCTCAGTTCATGATAGGATTCATATCATTCGCTCTTGGACTAGTCTTGATGGCGCAAGTGCAGCGCCAGCTTCCATCAAAGTACCGCGCGGGAGCTGGTTCAGTCATCAATTCGGTCGCACGACTAATATTTATTCCTACCGTGCTACTTTTTGGTTATGTTTCAGACGCCGTAAGTGTATTTACGGCTAGCTGGATATTAGTAATTCTGGGCGCAATTGGTATTTATTCAGAACTTCGCGCAAAAATCTTGCGGCAATCTACTAGCGTATAATAGAAGTATGAACCGGGAGCCGTTAGCGGAGCGGATGAGGCCGCAGAGTTTGGATGATGTGATTGGGCAATCGCATTTATTAGCGAGTGGCGAAATATTACGGCAGATTGTTAAAAACAAAGAACCTGTCAGCCTAATTTTATGGGGGCCGCCAGGCACCGGTAAAACCACACTGGCACGGATTATCGCAAAAGAGGTCGATGCCGAATTTATTGAATTGAGCGCCGTAACTAGCGGCAAAAAAGATGTCGAAAAAGTGGTCGAGCACGCCCGCCAAAACTGGAACCTTAACTTGCGGACCATTTTGTTTGTGGATGAAATCCACCGCTTTAATAAAGCCCAACAAGACGCGTTTTTACCGCATGTCGAAAGCGGGTTAATCACCCTCATTGGCGCCACAACTGAAAACCCAAGCTTTGAGGTGATTAACCCGCTATTAAGCCGTAGCCGCGTACTAGTGTTGCAGCCCCTCAGCAAAGATGAAATTAAAACCGTTATTGAGCGCGCTCTAAAGTCATTAAAAAAAGACAAAGTTTTTACGAAAGATGCAATTGATTATCTGGCAGAACTAAGCGGCGGCGACGCCCGCGTGGCGCTCGGCAACATTGAATTAGCCCTCAGTATCAACGACAAACAAGTCACGCCCGATGTAATAAAAGTAGCGGCACAAACTAAAGTTCCTGGCTACGATAAAAAAGGTGACATGCACTACGATGTGATTAGCGCGTTTATAAAAAGTATGCGCGGTAGCGATGTCACAGCCACGTTATATTATTTAAGCCGTATGATTGATGCCGGCGAGGACCCAAAGTTTATTGCCCGGCGCATGCTGATATTTGCCAGCGAAGATATTGGCTTAGCAGGCAATGGGGCGCTGAGCCTCGCGACCGCCTGCTTCCAGGCTGTGGAACGCGTAGGCATGCCCGAAAGTAATTACATTTTGTACCACACCGCCACCGCGCTTGCCCGTAGCGCCAAATCACGCGAAGTCACCGATTTAATGCACCAGGCCAAGGCCCTAGCGCAACAATACCCCAACGAACCGGTGCCGCTGCATATCCGTAACGCCCCCACTAAACTGATGAAAAATTTAGGCTACGGCAAAGATTACAAATGGGAAGCTAACCACAAACCAAACAATGGTTTTTTACCTTATAACTTAAAAACAACAATAACTACTGCGTTAAATCCTAATTTTCCGCCTAGCCCTATGGGTCTCAATGACCCTAGAATATAACTCCTCATATCTATCTGCCATCACGGTAGCGGAAAAATTCTCCTCAACGCTTTTGCGGCACTCAACTGGATCAATTTCGTCTACCCTCATCATATATTCTTTAAACTGGCTCTCGTTATCAGCTAAGAAGCCGTTGCGGCCATGTTCTATTATCTCAGGAAATGCGCCGCGACGATACGCAACCACCGGGGTACCACTCGCAAGAGCGTCAAGTATAGAAATCCCGAATGGCTCTTCCCAATGTATCGGTGCCAAAAATGCTTTTGCATTGGCGATTAAGTCGAGCTTCTCTTTCCCATATACGGCACCCAAATATTCTATTCTTCCCTTTTTCAGGTACGGCCGGAGTTCATCTCGGTAGTAGGCGACCTCTGGGTTACCCACCGATAAATCACTCGGATGCTCCATCTCGGCTTCTGCAACCTCGTAGGTAGCTATGCCCCCACCTACAGTGCCTGCACACTTGAACGGAACGCCCAGCTCTGCCGCAAACCTCGCTCCGTCGGCCTGGCCCTTATCGTTGGATATGCGGCCAACATTCAAGAAGTAGTCGCCCTTCTCCTTTAAGAAGTGGTAGTCATCAAGGTCAACTCCGTTGGGGATAATATCCAATATTTTATAATTAAAGTCTTTCGGCGCAGTCGATAGCTGCGATTTAGAGATCCCGTTGAAGTACATCCCGTGAGCATGGACCAGCTCTTGAAATAGATGCCTATTATCAGGGATGTTACGCTTGATGAGCTTCTGGTTAGTGAATGGTTCGTGTAGCGTGTGAAGAACTGGTGGTAAGTTGCCATAAGCAAATGCCATCATCGCAGGGCCTAAAAAGCTGTTGTGATCGTGAATGATATCAAAGTCTGCATGACTGGAGATTATATTAAGCGCATAAAGAATATGCGAACTTACAACAGGAACGGACTCATACCATGCCCTATGCACATTACTATACTGCTCCTTATCGTGGTAGTAGTAGAGTTTTGAACACTCAGTCTTGCTCCCCGCAACTCCAAATAGTACTACTTCATGACCTTTTTTATAAAGCGAACTCACAAGAGCCTGAATAACATTTTCTATTCCATAATAACAACCAGGATATGTCTTAAGCCAGGGGGGAGCAATGACGGCTATCTTCATAGGGGTTATTATAACATACAAGCACGTATATGAGCCCTTTTGTATAAATATTGTTCATACATTTACGCTTATGTAATATAATACTAGTTATGCACGATATGGTTGCTCACGAGGCGCCCGCATCGGTTGACAAAGACAAAAAAACAATCATCCTAGCCCTAGAAGACATACCCCCTGGGCCGGTGCAAACAGAACTGTTAACCAATGAGGATGTCGGCTCACTCCCGCCAGGCAGCGAGATTGTTTACGTACGATCAGTGCCTAAAGAATCCCTAAAAAGGCTAAGTTCAACCGAAGCGCTCCTTAGACTACTCGGAGTAAGCGCCATTGACGAAATCAATCACGCAGACGCCCCCAATGCCTCGACATATTTCGGAGAAAGTGAAGACCCGGCCTTGCACCGTTTTGAGTCTGTTCACGGAAGAGATGCGCTAGAGATAGCCACTCGATTAGGATACAGATACCCAGGCCTACTAAAAAATACCATCCTCGAACTAGCAACGACACAGGGCGTTGCCAACGAAGTCTTCAATCCCGACGCCCCTTTCAGTCAAGAAGAAGCCGGAAGAATATTATTACTAAACCTCCCACCCGACAACACAGACGCGAAAAGCTTCCAAGAAAAACTCAGATGGGGATTTCCCTTCTATGGCTCTGCCGACGTTACCCTGACGTATATCGAGTCCATTGACCAATACGTCCAACAGGAGGGTGATTCCATATTGAGCATGGAATACGACGGCAGAGCTGGTAGATCAACGATCAGGCAATCGTTTGATTTAGCCGCACAGTGGCTGTTGTCTCGGCTACCAGATCCTTCGCAAGACTTTATTGAGTTCAAGAATAAAGATCCGCGTCCCGGTTGCGGGATGGACTGCCAGTCTTGGCGAGACTCTGCATATGCCTACATGCACGCCGATGGATCGAGAGCAAATGTTAAGGACGGTATAGCCTCATTTGACATACAGGTTTCCGCGTTTCGAGCGCTTAAGGCAGTAGCGAGAAACTGCACCAACCAGGTCTTGGGATACGAATTGTTGAGCGTAGCTGAAGCTCTTAGGAAGAATGTTATAGATAAATTTTGGGTTCAAGGCAACCGAAGTGATGGAACTGATGGATTTTTTGCCCTTGGGCTCGATCACGATCCATCATCTGGAGAATGGAGACAACTTCAAGTTAAAGCCTCCTCCATGGCGTCTAGCCTCGGCTGTGGCCTACTCTCCAAAGATAACCCCGATGAAAAAAGAATGATTGACGCCACCATCAAACACCTTGTCTCACCTGCATTATTAGCATACGCCGGCATAAGAACGGTGGCTTCCGATGAGATATGTTATGGACCAAACTCATACCACACTGGTAGCGTTTGGCCATGGGATACCGCTCACGTTGCTGATAGTCTCGAAAGAGAAGGCTTCCCCTACCTAGGCTGGGAGGTACGTGCGAGAATTTTGCGATTGGTTACCGAGTCAGGCGCCTTTCCCGAGTTTGTTTCTGGCGATAGCAATAAGATAACCTTTCCCAACATTATGGCCTACGCCTGGAACCAGAAGGATGAAATACTCTACGTGCACGTTCAGCCCCCCCAGCCAGCTCAAGGCTGGACCATCTCTGCGGTTCATGACCTAAAGATCAGATCGTCGCGTTTCATTTACTACAAGCCACCAATTAGCAAGGAGGAGGCGGATCTATTTAATGGAATACCCAGCCGCGCGGTTAGCACACATCAGAATCTAGTTGGATTTTAAGCAAGACGGGCTCACCCGGCATAGCGTTCATATCAAACCTGCAAAACAGCGCCCTCAAACGGCCTAAGGACATCGCCAAGTTCACGCAGATACGGCACCAGCTGCGGACCGAATGGGCTGCTGATTGCCGCTTTAACGGCGGCTAGCACGGCGGACACATTAAACTAAGCGTACATTACCACGCCTTCATATGGCCGCAAAGTAATGCGCCCCTTCTGACTATTTTTTGGCTGTTTGCTTGGTTGCGTGCTTAAGACAACATGGTGCACGCCAGCTGGTAGCGCCACGGTGCGCGGCTTACCACTAAAGTTTAGCGCCACCACATAAGTAGTGCCCTCATATGCACGCTCGTACACCAACACGTTTTTCTTATCGTCGATTAGCACTTCACGATACACGCCCTGTTTCATAGTCTCATCGCGATTACGAATTGCCAGCAAGTGCCGATACAAAATCAAAAACGAAGATTCCTGGCGCCGCTCTACGGCTACGTTATTATGCTTATAATCGCGCGCCACCGGTAGCCATGGTTCGTGTTTACTAAACCCGGCATGGGCACTCGCATCCCACTGCATAGGTGTGCGGAATGGATCGCGCCCACCAAAAATCCCTTGTTGCGCGGACATATCGGTTCGCTGATGTTCCGGCACGGGCACATTTTCCATACCTATTTCATCACCATAATAAACCGTTGGTATACCTGGCAGTGTCAACTGCAACATAGCAATGATACGCGCTTGCTTATGGCCAAACCTACTAGCAATGCGCGGCTGGTCATGGTTGCTAAAACAATACCCTTCAATGTCAGTTGGCCTGATCATCTGTTGGAATTCCCTGATGTAGTCGCCGTACGCTTTAGCATTCCACGGCAACCACATGCAGCCGAAATTAAACGGAATCGCAATGTTCGGATTAACATCATACAGCCGCTTGAACTGTTCCGCGACAGACCCTAAATTGCCGTCAACAATCGCCTCAAAAAAGACAATACGGTCCGGATAGCTCTCGACCACATTGGTTAATTCTTGTAAATAGGGGATTAGCCGCGGCCCAAATTTAGTGTATTTTCGAATGT
>CALEKV010000091.1 GCA_937902525.1 uncultured Candidatus Saccharibacteria bacterium
ATTTGTCGTGCCATTCTCATCTAACTGTAAAGGCACCTGCTGAACTAACCCGAACAAATCACCCTTAAAGACAGGTGAGCTAGCTCTTAGTATGCGTATCGCGTAATATATTCCGACCACTAGGGCCAGTAACAATAGGACAATAGCAATGCGTTTGATGATTTTTTTGCGCTTTGATATTGGCGCCTTACCGCCCTTCCGACCACGCCGCCAACGCGATTGCTTGGGCTGGTCGGCTTGTTCTTCTTGGTCAATCTGTCGCAATGATTCTTCAAGTTCTGGTCGTTGTAACCCGGTTTGCCCAGACTGAACTGGCGCGACAGCGTTTTTCACCTGTGGCGCACCGTAAGCACCAGGAACGCGGAAGGTATCCCTTGGTTGCGCACCGGCAACGTTGCTTTGCCCACTTGACCTTAATACATGCGGCGCAGGCGCTGCAGCCCTGGTACGCAGCGTTTGGGGCTGGTTAAACCCTATTCCGCCGCCGTTGCTAAAATTATCGCCGCGCGTGTTTGGGCGGCGAGGGTGAAAGCCATCGACGGTTTGTTTGTCTGCCATAAACTCTACCCATTCTAACCGATTTCAGGTAGTTTTCCAACCTTATAACGTTTGTACTTATTATTTTTTGCGTGTCGATAGTGTATAGTAATAGAAATGGAAGTAGGCTTCATGGAACGACACCCCCGCGTGCGCGATGCGCTCCATTTTATGGTTTTTGTTATTAGTGTCATTGTGGGCACGGTACTAATTAACACTTTTGTGTTTCGCAGCTTCAACGTCTCCGGCCATAGCATGGAAAAAACTCTACAGGATGGCGACAGGCTTATTATCAGCCGTCTGCCAGTCACCTCGGCGCAGTTACAGAATAAAAAATACACGCCCAGTCGCGGTCAAATCATTGTCTTTAAAAATCCGCGGTTTGTTAATGGCATGCCAGATGCATATTTAGTCAAAAGGGTTATCGCCTTTGCTGGTGAGCGCGTTGTTACAAAAAACGGACTGGTAACAGTTTATAGTGCCGATTATCCAAACGGCCACGTATACGACACCGAATACCAAAAAGACGGCAAAGGCCCGCAAGCGCCTTCAAGTGGCGAATCCGACACAATCGTACCAGAAGACACCGTTTTTGTTGCTGGCGACAATCGCATAGGCGCTAATTCATACGATTCACGCGGAGAACTGGGCACAATCCCGTTATTTGACATCATCGGTCCGGTCAGCCTACGGATTTACCCATTCGACAAAGTTAGCTCTTTCTAAACAAAAACTCGCACTATTTGCCTATCTGCAGGAATGACCCTGCCAAACAATCCCCAATCGGTTAAGATTTGCTTTCTAGCAAATCCAACAAACGGCGGAACTCTTGGTCATTACGGAACTTAATAGAAATCACACCGTTGCCCCTGGAGGATGTCTGCACTTTAACATTGGTCCGAAATTGCTTATTCAGACGCCTGACTTCTTCTTCGTAAGCACGATTAGCTACCACGTTGGCAATTTTAGCCCCAACCTGGTTGCTCTTTTTTAAGTTCACCAGGTACTGCTCTACCATACGGGAGCTCCAGCCCTCCTTAATAATGCGGACTACGAGCTGCTCGACTAATTCAGGGTCCAAGCCAATCAGCGGCCGGGCCGTACCCTCCGAAATCTTGCCTTCGGCAATCGCCTTACGCGCAACATCGGGCAGCTTCAACAAACGGACGGTGTTACTAACCGCACTAACAGACCGCCCACCCACGCGCTCGGCTACCTGTTCTAGCGTTAAATTAAATTGATCGCGCAATTTCATGTAAGCGGTCGCTGTTTCAAGTGGGTTTAGATCGGTACGCTGCAAGTTTTCAATCAACGATAATTCCAACCGATGCTGATTAGTAAGCGTTCGTACCAATGCGGGCACTTTATCAAGCCCAGCCAATTTAGCGGATCGCCACCGGCGTTCACCCGCTACGATCATATAGTGCCCATTTCTAGGAGTCACGACAATCGGCTGTAGTATACCATGCAGTTTAACCGATTCAGCTAAATCACCTAATGCCACTTCATCAAAACGGCGGCGCGGCTGTTCTGGGTCTGGCACGATTTCATCAATTTTAATATTGCGTAAATCACTAATTTTTTCGTCTTGATCTGCCGTGGGATCGAATGATTCGTCCAACAAATCCGTCGGAATTAGTGAATCAAATGATCGACCAAGTCCTTTTTTAAGCGCCATATCAACCTACCCTTTCCATGATTTCTTTTGTCACTGCCTTATAGGCCCGCGCACCTTTGCTAAACCTGTCGTAAACCCCAATTGGCACGCCATGACTTGGCGCTTCGGCCAACCGCACATTGCGCGGAATAGTCGTGCTGAAGACTTTTGCCGGAAAATGTTTGGCAATTTCTGTTAAAACCTGTTGGCTGAGCGATGTGCGATTATCAACCATAGTTGGCAGCACGCCAATCAAGTCAACGGTTGGATTAAGCCCTTGGCGAATCAATTTCATGGTTTCAAGCAGTTGGCCCAAACCCTCCAGGGCATAAAATTCAGCCTGAACTGGCAATAGCACATACCGCGCCGCCACTAAACCGTTCACTGTCAATAAGCTAAGGCTGGGCGGGCTATCGATTATCACGTAATCAAACTTTGGTCCGTTATTAATAGCGTTACGCAAGCGAGTAAACTTGCGATCCATGCCAGCCATTTTCACTTCACCATTAGCGAGCTCCGGCGTACTTGGTGCCACATATAAATTCTCAAACTCAGTCGGCAAAATCACTTCCTGGAGGGTCTTTTCTTCCAAAATAACCTCTGTCATAGTGCCGCTCAAACTCTGTTTATCTACCCCCAAGCCACTCGTGGCGTTACCTTGTGGATCAAAATCAAGCAACAACGTTTTTTTACCGCTTTTTGCCAAATAATACGCCACATTAATAGCGCTAGTCGTTTTACCAACCCCTCCCTTTTGATTTGTAACTGATATAACTATCGCCACTGTTTATCTCTACCTTTTATGTCTACCATTATACACTACCCGCTTATGATTGCGCTAGCTTGCCAAAAAAATACCCCGGTTTCCCGGGGTATTGATTATTTGATTGAAACGATTTCAAGCTTAGTGTATTTTTGGCGGTGACCAATTTCCTTGTGCACGCGCTTTTTAGCCTTGTAGCGGATAACGCGAATTTTATCACCCAATGTGCGTTCTTCTGTCACTTTAGCTTTTACTTTCACACCTTTGACCAGTGGAGTACCAACGGTGGTTTTGTCACCATCAATCACCATCATTGCGTCGAGCTCGAGCTCTTTCGTTCCTTCAGGGAGGAGGTCCACCATGAGGGTCTCTTTTTCGCTGACAATATATTGCTTGCCGGCGATTTTCACGACTGCTTTCATTTGATTCCTTTGTTAATTAACTATCAAATACTGATTGTAACAGATATAGATGCGGTTTTCAACCCTTACCCAAGACAACCTCATTAGCATGCAGCCAGCCATCGACGTCACCACCATCTAAATATTCCCCCTTGGAGTGAATGACTCTCATCTTTTGCCCACTTGCGATCATCTTTTCAAACGGTGCAAATATATAGTATTCTCCTTCGACGGTTGCGGTATCGACATATTCCTTAACGGCCATCAACATATCGTAATTAATCGTATACTTTGACACGTTCTTTATGAAAGGCTCCGGCAAAACAGTAGGATGTTCTGTGATTCTTATGAGGCTCCCCTCGGCGTCCTCTTCAATTGAGCCATACCTACCAGTAACGGTGTCATTCGCCGGCAACACTGCGCCCAATATCGCGTTCTCGACCTACACGGTACCATCCAGCAACCGCGCTATCTCTGACGACCCGTCTTGATTGTAAAAGAAGTCATCACCCATAATGACGGCGACCGTTTCACCCTCATTCACATACTCGCTCGCGATTGCCACGGGCACCGCCGTCCCCTGCTTTCCATAGCTTGGCTGTATAACGAAGTGAAGTGTGACTCCAGGAAGCGGAGCGACAAGCCCAAGCATATCTGATTTTCCATGACGCTTCAAAAAGTCATTCAACGGAATATTGCTACGGTAGTATTCTTGCAATTGCGTACTACGTTCACCTACCGCGAATATTATTTCATTGATCCCTGCGACAATACAATCCTGGACGATATAATCAATAATCGGCCGGTTGCCAATCGGCAACATGCACTTTTCAATCGTTTTTGTAATCGGTAGGCGGCGGGTGCCCCAGCCCGCAACTGGAATAATCGCTTTAGTAATCTTAGTCATACTTTATAGTATGCCCTACTCGTCGCTAAATGAATACCAGTTTGGGTCCTTTTCCAGGTCGTTTTTGACGCCGTTCCAAAAATTATCAATTCCCTGCACGTCTGGTTCGTTCTTTAATTCCCAAATGTCGTCCGCCCCTTTGTGGTCATTGTTTATGGACTGTATTAGCTCATCGTCTTCATCCATAGCATCACTTAGTGCTGAAACGCGACTAGTGAGATTGGACGGTTTGTTGTGGATTTTTAACATTTTGGTATTTACCTTTATACTTCTATTTAAGCATAAGCGCACTAATAAGTCAATAGGCTAAAAGCCCTACTGCACGGCAGAGGACTTCCGCATATTTAGCATTTGCCGCACACGGTGCTCATTTGTGCCATTTGTAATATCGGTGAAGCCAAATTTATACAGAATCATGCTGCACGTATTGGCGCGATGACCAGTTTTGCAATACATAATGATAGGCGTGTCTTTTGGCACATTTTCAAACGCCTGCGGCAACACGCCACTCAAAAACTCTGCCGGGGACACATTAACAGCACCTTCGACATGGCTTTGTTCGTATTCATATGGTTCGCGCGTGTCAATGATGAGCGGATTGTTCATGCTACGAGTGTACAGTAGCATTACTTATGGTTATGTGAAATATTACGCCTTTTTCAAACAAATGCGCAACGCTTGTCCTTCAACTTTTACGGTTGTATCGTAACCATCTTGCACGTCATCAAACGATACCGCCAGGACTTCGTTCTTAATCACATCGCTGAACTCTTCAATCGCTTTTTCAAGCTCTGCTGCCTCACCTTCGCCCACCATAAGCGCAAGTACAATACGGTCATCAACATTCAGCCCAGCATCCTTGCGCGCATTTTGCACAAAGCGGATGACTTCGCGCACCAACCCTTCGCGCTTGAGTTCAGGAGTGATGTTAGTATCGATCGAAACGTTGTTGTCAACATCACTTGCCCACAGCACAGTCTTAATGTTCACCTCTTCCTGAATTATCGATTCATAAAAACTGTCTAGCTGACCTAGACCGCCACTATAGACTAAGTGATTAAGTGGCTGACGAACCTTAATGCCAGCCTGTGCTCGCTTCGACAGACCATCGTTAATCACATCTCGTGCCCGTTTCATTTTATCGATTGTAGATTGATCAACCTCAAAATTCATTGGCCAATTCAGTAGATGGACGGACTCCTCACCTCCAGCGAGTTTTTGGTATAATTCCTCGGCCAAGAACGGCGTAAATGGTGCGAGGATAACTGACAATTTCAGTAAAACGTAGTGTAGCGTGCGGTAAGCATCATTTTTGTCACCATCGTCTTCACTTTTCCAGAAACGACGGCGCGAGCGACGAACATACCAGTTGGACGCATCATCGATAAATGGCAGTATCGGGCTCATGGCATCGGGTATGTTGTAGTTGTCCATATTCTCCGTCACCTGCTGGTTGAGCTGATGTAGTCGGCTGATTATCCAGATATCAAGTGGATTTGTTAGCTCGTCCAGCTTAATACCAAATGGCTTTTTGGGGTCAAATTCCCAGCCATCAACTTCGGCATACATGGTAAAAAAGTCGTACATATTCCAAACCATGCTAAGTTTGCGGGCAACGTCACCAACATCTTTATCGAGTAAGTTAAAGTCTTCCCCGTTCAGTAACGGGCTACCTAGCAGCAAAAAGCGCAAACTATCTGCCGAAAATTTATCCATCAACTCGTTTGGATCGGTAAAATTGCCCAGCGATTTACTCATCTTACGACCGTCATTACCAGCCAATGTGCCTGTTGTAATGACGTTTTTGAAGGCATACTCGCCAAACAATGTCGTGTTGACGGCGTGAACATAGTAAAACCATGCTCGCACCTGCCCGACGTATTCGACGATGAAATCAGCTGGATAATTCGCCTCAAATTTCTCCTTATTTTCGAACGGATAATGAAGTTGCGCGAACGGCATACTACCCGATTCAAACCAACCGTCGAGAACTTTGTCGATACGAGTAAACTTTTCGCCGTCTATCTCAAAGGTGATGTCATCGACCCATGGGCGGTGATAATCCTCTAGTTCAACGCCAGAAAGTTCTTTTAATTCAGCATACGAACCGACAACTTTGACCGTGCCTTTGTCGCCTTTCCAAACCGGCATTGCCGTTGCCCAAAAACGGTCGCGGCTAAGATTCCAGTCTGGTGCTTGTTCGATATTTTTGGCGAAACGACCATGTTTGAGGTGTTCAGGGAACCAATTGATGTTTTCGTTTTGCTCAAGCATCAGTGGCTTGCTGCCCTGGATATCAAAGAACCACGACGGAATCGCCCGATACATGATCCGCTGTTTGGAGCGAGGATTAAACGGATATTCATGCTGGATGTAGTCAATTTTCCAAACGAGGCCGGCCTTTTTCAGCCCTTTGGCGATGTCTTTATTGCTTTCCCAGACTTCGAGTGGCTTGGTGTTATCACGCCACGGCATGAGTTTGTATAGCTCGCTAGCGACCTCAGGATAATAAAAGCCGTTGTCATCCAACACATGAACCCGCGGGATATTGTTCGCCTTGGCCAGCTCAAAATCATCCTCGCCATAGATCGGCGCTAGGTGGACGATACCAGTACCGCTTTCGGTGCTGACATAGTCGGCCGACCAAACTTTGTGGGCGTTTTCACCGTGGCTGGCGAACAGCGGCTCATACTCTAGTCCGACCAGCTCCTTACCCTTCATCTCGCGGATGATTTTGTAGTCCAGTGGCTGCTTCTTTTCGTCGATGAGTACTTTGCTAGCTAGATCTTTGGCAAGTATCAGCCGCTCGCCGTCAACCTCAACCTCAACACAATCAACAGCTTCGCCAACCGCTAGTGCGGTGTTGGCTGGAAGTGTCCAGGGAGTGGTCGTCCAAGCAAGGAGATAACTAGTGTCTATTCTGTCATCTAGTATTTCCCCGTCAAGAAGTTTTTTAATCCTGATGTCGATTTCGGATACATTTTTGCGTGCAACCTCTACCGAGCCCGAGATTCCAACATCCTCAATATCCCACCAAACAACATTGTCACCACGGAACCAATCTGGTGTCTGACCTCGACTCGCAAGGTTTACGACTAAGTCGTACTCGTAAAGCATTTCTCTAGAGAGTTGTGTACGACTATTATCAGCAATATCGATACCTTTCATTTCCATCATCGCCGCATGTGTCGGCGCAATGATCATTTTTCCGGCATCTTGGCTTCTAAGCGCTTCGTACTGTCCTACGGTTTTGGCTTCCGAATACTTTCTGCCGTCTACTTCAGTGCCGGCTCCCTTTCCGTTGCTCGAGTTTGAGTATTTATTATAAAGCGACATTGCAGCCTGTGATCTCCCCATATTAGCGGCACAGACGAAGAGGATTTTTGCATTCTCATTGAGACTTTTTAATTTTCGCTCATTACCCTTTAACTTGAACTTCACATAAACACTCGGGTCGGTAACGGTTTGATAGGCATCATTATCCATCGTGACTTCGTTTTTGCTGACTGGCGTGGCGAATTTGGTGTCATACATCAGGACTTTTTCACCTTCGTAGATCTTGCCTTTGTCGTAAAGTTGCTTGAACGCCCACCAGACACTTTCCATGAAATCTTTATCCATGGTTTTGTATGCACCCCTGAAATCTACCCAGCGACCGATTCTGTCAATCACATCTTCCCAAGTCGCACTGCTGGCCACCATCGACTCACGAGCTTTGGTGACGTATTGCTCAAGTGTGATAGTCGGTAGTTCGTTGCCATCTTTGTCGAGTGGCGCTTTCTCGTCAGCGCTGGCGATAATCTGCCGTCGATCGGTGATATTCAACTGTTTTTCGACCAAATTCTCCGCTGGCAAACCATGACAATCCCATCCCCAGCGACGCTCGACTCGCTTGCCTTTCATCGTCCAGTAGCGAGGCACGGCATCCTTGACGATACTCGAAAGCAACGTCCCGTGGTGCGGCACACCAGTAATAAACGGCGGCCCATCGTAAAAAACATACGCGTTATCTTTTGGCCGGTTGGCTACCGATTTTTCAAATGTGCCATCAGCTTTCCAGCGCTTCGCCCAATCTTTTTCATACTCCAGCGCCCGCCGGCGCGTGCCTGATTTAAACTTCATTTTTACTCCTTTTGATTGCTTGGTTCATAGTTAATGGTGCTTCTTGCCTACTAGGCCTTGGTGTATTTGCCATACCGCGCACGCTAATATTGTTGAAGTAAACGCTAAATAGTATGTCTGGATAAATCTGGTTCAGACCTGTAATAAAACTTTCTGCAATTTGTTGTTGGTTGGGCCGCTCAACGGCAATTATCTCAATAATGTAATCAATACCTACTAAATCAATACCCTCAATAAAAACTGTTTCAATACCACTCGGTGCTGTCGGTAAACTTTGCACATTCAAAGCAGCAGCTACAACTAACTTTATAGATTTTGCAACTCCTCCATTGACCAGCTCCTCATGTTTTTCCGGTCTTGCGTATATCTTTATGAGCGCCATGCTTCATCCTCTAGTTTTCTGTAGCAATATTTTTGTAAAACTACTGCGATATCATCATACGATTTTCCCGAAATATATCCACCGGCAGTGACTTCTTCCTGTGTGACATCGGCTAAACAAATATCTGGCTTTACAAACGCGTCTTTTTCGGCTTCGCTTGGAAATTCAAAGTCTACAACAACAAGACCAGCGAGCTTCTCGCCGTATACATCTATTTCGGCATCGTGTCCCGCAATGTTCATAAAGTAGCGGCGCTTCACAAAATCTTTCGTTGAACAAGTCACAAGCGCATCGTATTCTTCTTTTGTTAATTCAATTGTGTGTTCATACTGTACCGACGAATCTGCACCAGCAACCGGATGCTTTTTCGTTATCACGTATTTGTCATCTTTCGCACGCAGCCGAAGATGCGCATGACTAATAGTGTCTGGAATGTAGGTATCCCGAATCATGACATACGGCGCAGCTTCAATACCCTCAGGCAAGCGCTTCAGTAAATATGTCTTTTCGTATTCAATTTCTGTCGCCATCACTCACCTCCTTCGTTGGTTTTCGTATCATCCGCACAGTTGGAATTTTGCCTCGAAACATCTCAACCGAATCGGATATCTCCACAAAACCATATTTACGATAAAACGCTTTGGCTCGTTCGTTGTACGAGGCAACTCCAGGTATGATCGGTTTTCTTAGATCATGCCATGCAAGCGCTTTTTGAATTAGGCTCGCGCCAACACCTTTTCCATACCACTCTTTACCAACGTACAAACCACCTAACCGCTGTGTGCCGTCATCCATAACAAAAGGCATCGACACTCCAATAATCTTACCTGTTACATCACGTGCAACCCAACCAACTGACCCACCTTTCCCGAAACGTTGCGCACGTTCCGTCATTCGTTCATCGCTAAGCTCCTCTGCAATAATCTCGTCAAGCCATTCAGCGGTCACTCCCAGTTCATCATTACGATACGTGCCACGCCATGCCTGCATACGCATAGCAGTCGCTCCTCCCACATCATCAACAGTCATAGGCTGAACAACAAATTTTGGCTGTAGTTCTTTTTCCATAATTTCTCCAATATTAAAACCTTTCGTCTGCTAGAACCAGGATTGGCGTTACCATCTAGCTTCCGAAAGGTTTGCTTTCAGCTCTCAATTGTTCGCTTTGTCGTAGCGTGCACGGTGGAGTCTAGTTGGTTTACGCCGTTCTTTCCACTGGCTTTGTGGGTGATAACCACTTAATTGCAATTACGCAAAATGCCGTCAAAAATTATTATACATTCACTGCGTATATTTTACTAGCGTTAGTGCTTTTTATAACAACTGATTACCAAGGTTTAATATAATCGTTAACGCCGCCACCACACCAATACCAATAAACACCAAGATGTCGTAATTTTTTTGCACAAATGTTTCAACTTTTTTTTGTGTTTTTTTAAGTAAGTACAAGTTTTTTTCGCGTATATTGTACCTAGTCAGCGCCCACAGTACTATGAGTGTCGCGACGTCTGTCGTTAAACACCATGGGCACAGAACGCCAATCACAAATACACTAACCAAAAACATCCAAGTGGCAAATATCAAACCAGTAAATGCGCCACCCCAAGCTAAATACATGAAGATTTTTGGAAACCGGGTGCCCATTAAACCGGCAACCGCTACTGTCAGAATGACCGCAAAACTGGCCACGCCAATGAACGCATTAGGAAAGCCGAAATAGCTGGCCGTGGGATGCCTACCGACTGCGCCACAACTTAACGCGGAACTTATATCACATGGCAAAACTGTGTCGGCATTTTTTGCCAGCTCCACGGCCTCAATAGACAGCGTAAAAGAGGCTAGCAGGCCAAGCGCTGCGCCAACCGCCATAATCGCAAACAATTTAGTGTAGTCATGGACAAATAACGATTTTATATCATTAAGCATAATAGCTGAGCTCGCTTATAGTTGGTAAATTGGCGCCCACCCACATATTTTGTACCTGGCCGTCGTCCGACAATACTAAAACCGCCGGGTATTCCATAATATCGTATGCATGAGCCAAGGATTCGGCCTGGACGGAGTCTGCCTCGATTACTTCAAGCGGCCGGCCGGTCTGATGCGCAAAATCCGTTACAAATGTTTCAACCACGCGCGCGTAATCAGTATTAAACCGGGTTAGCACTACAACCCTCACCGGTTACTCCACTGCCTTTTGACGGCGCTTTTCAAGAATATTCACAAAATCGTTCAGGGTTTCAAACTTATAGAACACACTCGCAAAACGCACATAAGCGACTTCGTTCTTTTTTGCCAATTCGTCCAGCACTAGTTCGCCAATTTTTTTGGATGCAATCTCATTTTCGCCAAGCTCATACAATTCAGCTTCAACATTATTGATAATTTCTTCCACTTCAAGTTCACTCTTAAAAAATTTGCCAACCGATTTGTGTGTTGATATGGCTAATTTATCGCGGTCAAACAGTTCTCGCGTACCGTCTTTTTTGATAACCGCCAAATTTGGATATTCAATGCGTTCGTATGTAGTAAACCGTTTACCATCAGGCGTTTCACGGCGGCGACGAATGGTTATGCCGTCAGCCGACTCGCGGCTTTCAAGCACCCGACTGTCGCCAATTTTTATTGTTCGCATACTAACCGACATGCTTATTCGCCATCCTGTTGATGTTTTTTACGACGGCGCAAAAAGGCTGGCGTATCATCTTCATCGTTTTCTTTTGGCTCATCCCATAAACTATGGGCGGACTCGGCGGCGAACTGCTCGGCGGCGCTTGTTGTTTCCTTTTCGGTATCAATTTGCGCAACTGCTTCATCGATTGTCGACGACTGCGTGGCCGTAGGCTCGGGGCGATCCACCTTATCGGCTTGCTCCTTAAAGTATTCACTGTCAAAGCCGGTTGCAATCACTGTAATAATCAATTCGTCTTCAAGATCAGGCTTAAGTGTGGCACCAAAAATGATGTTGGCATCGGGGCTAACTGCACTGGTGATAATTTCAGCAGCTTCCTGGATTTCGCTCATGCTCATATCGTAACCACCGGTCACATTGAACAACACACCGCGCGCGCCATCAATTGACACTTCGATAAGAGGACTTTCAATCGCCTGTTGCGCTGCCTGGGCGGCACGGTTATCGCCGCTAGCACGACCAATACCCATTAAGGCACTGCCAGCATTGCTCATAATAGCCTTAACGTCGGCAAAGTCTAGGTTTATCAAACCATGTTCAGTAATCAATTCACTAATGCCCTGCACACCTTGGCGCAAAACATCATCTGCAATCTTAAAAGTTTCCAACAAAGGCGTACGGCGGTCTATCGTCTGCAGCAAGCGATCATTAGGAATAGTGATAAGCGTATCAACCTGCTTTCCCAATTGGGCAATCGCCCACTCGGCATTGCGACGGCGCTTTTCGCCCTCAAAACTAAACGGCTTAGTGGCAACACCAACAACCAAAATGCCCATATCCCTAGCTTGTTCGGCCACCACGTGGCCAGCGCCGCTGCCCGTACCGCCGCCTGCGCCAATCGTTACGAACACCATGTCGGCACCCTCAAGGGCGCTACGGATTTCATCTACACTTTCACGCGCCGCTTGCTCGCCCACACTAGGGTCGGCACCAGCGCCTAAGCCATTGGTGGTCGTATGCCCAAGGTGTATCTTAACATCTGCCTTGGAGTTATGAAGCGCCTGAGCGTCAGTGTTCATAGCAATAAACTGCACTCCGGTGAGTCCGGCGTCTTTCATGCGGTTAACGGCTGAGCCACCCGCACCGCCAACGCCAACCACTTTTATGCTGGCAAACGTCTGTATGTCATCTGCTTTTAATTCAGGCATGTTTACTCCCTATCTGCTGTAGTACTAATCTTTCTAAAGTATACCACTGATTGAACACAAAAGTTAAGCCTTAAACCGTTTCAAAAATCTACTTAACATTCCGGTGGTTTTTTTGGTGGCCAATTTGAGGTCCACAGCGCCGTGCTTACCTGCCCTCACAGGGCTTTGGTTATCAGATTCAGCATCCATCAGCATTAAACCAACGGCTGCCGCAAATTCTGGATTAGTCACGTTATCGGCCACGCCGCCAAAACCAGCGGGCTTGCCCACACGTACCGCCAATCCCAGCTGCGCCTTGGCGTATTCGGCCACACCTTTTAGGTTAGCCACACCACCAACCAGCACAACACCGCTTGGCAATTTACCCGCTAGACCAGCTTTTTTTAGTTCTTTTTGTACCAGCTCAAATATCTCTTCAAGTCGCGCCTCAACAATTTCGTCTATTTCGCTTGTGTCAAATTCGTAAGATTCGCCATCTTGCTTAATATTAACGCGCGTTTGCTCTGCACGACCAATAGCGCTGGCGTGCTTCAACTTTACTTGTTCGGCGACTTCGGGATCGGTTTTTAAGCCAATTGCCAAATCGTTGGTAATATTTATACCACCCATAGGCACCACACCCACGTATTGCAGATCGCCCTCTTCAAAGACACTTACGGTCGTGGTGCTACCACCAAAATCAACAACAGCTACGCCGCTCTCTAACTGTTGCTCTTTCAAAACAGCTTTGGCGGCGGCCAACCCAGAAACAATCACGGCACGCGGGCTGACTGTTGCCATTTCTGCGACCTTTTCCACATTTTGCACATAAGGGGTCAAAGCAGATACGACATTAGCGTTAATTTCAAGCCGGCTACCGCTCATGCCAAGCGGTTCTTTTATGCCAGTCTGACCATCAAGTACATAACTGTGTGGAACCACTTTTAGTACCTCACGGTATTGCGGAATTTTTCCGACCGTGGCTACTTCTTGTATGCGCGCTAAATCATCGGCATTGATTTCGTGGTCCATCATACCTACAGCAATCATGCCATCTGCCTTTGTGCTTAATATATGAGTACCGTTAACACTTAGCATGGCCTCATTGACCTCGTGGCCGCTCATACGCTCTGCATCGCCAAGTGCCAAGTCAATGGCATGCGCCGGACCATTAAGGTTTGTCACTACCCCTTTACGCATACCGCTATTTGGAGCCTGGCCAACGCCGACAATCGTGGGCGCACCACTAGCCGGGTCCACATGTCCCACGACAGCGCGGATCATAGTGGTACCAATATCAATACCAACTGCGTACCTTGAAGAATCTTGCATAATTTTAGTATAACATAAGTGTTAATGTTAAGTGGCAGTTAAAATCTCCGCGCTGTTTTCAGTAATTAACACCGTGTGCTCAAAGTGCGCCGCCAAGCTGCCGTCACGCGTCACAATCGTCCAGTCATCGCCATCGCCCAAGTATGCAATACTTTCCTTGCCTAGCGTTGCCATTGGTTCAATGGCAATCGTGTCACCAGGCTGCAACAACACACCCGTGCCCGCTTTACCGTAATTGGGTATGTCTGGCGGCATGTGCATGTTTAAGCCCACACCATGCCCGACTAAATCGCGCACTATACCCACCCTGGCTTTAGCAAGCACGCGCTCAACCGCTTCACCGATATCGCCGGTTTTGACTGGTCCCTTTATGGCATCAATGCCAGCATATAGGCTATGTTCGGTGGCCCTGAGCAACATTCTTACGGCACCCTTTGGCTCTTCATCGATCACCATAGTAAATGCGGCATCGGTTTTCATGCCCTTATATGTAATGACTAAATCAAAGCTGACAACATCACCTTTTTCAAGTACATAATCGGTTGGAATGCCGTGTACTATTTCTTCGTTGGTGCTGATACATATCACCCCCGGAAAGTTCACCTCATTAGTTTTATATGTCGCCTCCGCGCCATATTCTACAATCTTTTTAGCGACAAAATCGTCAACCTGTTTTTCACTCATACCGGCGTGAACAAATTTTTTAATATCACCAAAAATACGCGCCAAAATTTTGCCACCTTCACGCATATAGCTAATTTGCTGAGGTGTTTTTACACCGGTAATTAATCTGTTGGGCATACCTTTTCAACTTCAGCATGGATGCGGTCGTGCACCTCGCCAGCTGTGCCAGTACCATCCAAATGAATAATTTTCATATCAGCTTCGGCAAAAATACCAAGTACTGGATACATTTTTTGCCTGTAAATCGCCATGCGGCGCTCAATCGTTTCGGGTGTATCTTCCATGCGACGGCGCTTCTGCAACCTTGCTATGATTTCGCTCTGAGGTACTTCCAACACGACCACTAGGTCAATCTTTTCACCACTTTTCTGCATATAACTATCCAGCCACGCCGCCTGTTCTTTGGTGCGCGGAAAGCCATCTACAATAATATTCGGATACGCTTTATCGCGCGCCTCCTGCACGGCATGCTCAAATACTTGGTAAGTCAGCTCGTCACTAACAAGCTCACCGCGTTTCAAGGTTTCTATCACCTCAGTATCATTACTTTTGCGTAGCATTTCGCCAGTACTAATCCATTTCCAACCCTGCCGTACTGCAAGCATTTGCCCCTGCATGCTTTTACCAGCGCCAGTCGGACCAAATAACAAAATCATATCGTATGCCCCCTTTTTTTATTTATTTAATGCTTGCTTAACAAGGCTAGCCACAACAGCGCCATCGGCAGTATTGCCGGCGACTTTTTTGACGGCACCAATTACCTGACCCATCATCTGCGGACCATCCGCGCCAAGTTCCTTGATTTTTGCGTCAACTAACGCGCCCAAGTCCGCCTGACTCATTTGTTGCGGCAAATACACGCTCAAAATTTCAATTTCTTTCTCTTCGGGTTCTGCCAAATCTAGGCGGTTGTTATCGCGATATAACTTAGCGCTTTCATTACGTTTTTTAACTTCGCGCACAATCACTTTTTCGATTTCTTCATCGCTTAAACCTTGTTCGCGCTTACCAACTGCAACTTCCTCGTTTAAGATTGCCGCTTTTAAGTTACGTAATGTCTCGCCAACAAAACGATTGCCGCCAAGAAGGGCGGCTTTCATTTCGTCGTTTATGCGCTCTTTAAGCGCCATTAATTAACGTACCCCTAAGCGCATTTTAGCCACTTTGTCGGCTTTGCGTTCTTTGCGGATAATCGCCTTTTGGCGGCGCTCAGTTTTGCTTAAAGGCTTTTCAAAGCGCATCTTGGCCTTGGCTTCCGCCAAAACACCGCTCTGCAAAACTTTGCGGTTGAAGCGACGAATAATATTTTCGTTCGCTTCGCGTTCATCTTTACGTATTACTTGTACCATATCGTAAAGTATTGTAACAGATTAAACCTGCCTATGCAACTAGTTCAAGCCTCATCAAACGGCCTTCAACTGTTTTATTACCATTCCACTCGTTTACGTTAGGCTCAAACCATACGTCAACGTACCCGCCTGGCTCTACAAACCACTTTTCATCAGCGTTAAAAGCTAGCAGTTCTATTCGATTATTATTAATGTCTTGAATTTGCAGCTTCACATGCTGACTATCGGACCCCATGCGACGCATGTTTGTCACTAATACATGGTCCAATCTTAACACCGGTTCGGGGTTGCCGTTTCCAAACGGTTCAAGTTGCGCTAACTGAACCACCAAGTCTTCAGTGACTTCGTCCAAATTATCAATTGCCACATCGGCGCTTGGCAACAACTTGTCAGTTTGATTGCGCAAATTTAGCGACTTATAAAATTCATTCACGCGCTTACGAAACGCTACTATGTTTTCAGTTGGCAGAGTCACTCCGGCCGCTAATTTATGCCCGCCACCTTTGGTTATAATGTCATCACTAGCACGGATAGCATCGGCAGCGCTAAAATCACCATAGCTGCGCGCACTCCCCTTTGACTCATCACCCATTTCTTCCAGTACAAAAGTAGGTTTTTTATATTTTTCCAACAACTTAGCCGCCACTATGCCAATAATGCCATGGCTCCAATTCTCACTACTGACTACAAGTACTTTATTCTTTATAAACTTTTCCGCTTGGACAATTGCTTCTTTAAAAATACGGTCCTGCTCCTTACGGCGCTCCATATTCATGGCATCGAGTTGCTGAGCTTTGTCTAACGCCACCATGCCGTCCGCTGCGCGCAACATATCCAGGCTATAACGCGCCGTATCTAGCCGACCGCTTGCGTTCATGCGCGGACCCAACTGAAACCCAAGGTTGCGCGCATTGACACTGCCGAGCTCTACACCCGCCACCATCATTAGCGCCTTTAACCCTGGTCGTCGCGTTTTTTGCATAACACGTAAACCATAGTAAACATGCATCCGGTTTTCATCTTGCAATGTCACTACATCGCATACTGTACCAAGCCCAACTAAATCGAGCAGCCATTTTTCCTGACCATCAGCCAAGTCATCAAGGCGCGTTTGTAATGCCTGGACTAACTTAAATGCCACACCCACGCCAGGCAAGTCCAAAAACGGGTACAGATTTACGTGCTTTTTAGGATTTTTTAATACATAGTTTTCGTACAACCCCGGGTGCTCATCCAGTTGTCGCTTTGGATTAATCACCGCCACAGCAGGCGGTTGAACTTTTAACACGTTATGGTGATCCGTCACAATCACTTCTAC
>CALEKV010000092.1 GCA_937902525.1 uncultured Candidatus Saccharibacteria bacterium
TGTACAAGGAGCGAGAACGTATTCACCGCAACCTGCTGATTTGCGATTACTACCGATTCCGACTTCATGCGGGCGAATTGCAGCCCACAATCTGAACTGAGGGGCCGTTTAAGGATTAGCTCCACCTCGCGGTCTTGCTTCCCGTTGTCGGCTCCATTGTAGGATGTGTGTAGCCCTGGATGTAAGGGTCGTGCTGACTTGACGTCATCCTCTCCTTCCTCCCTGCAAAAAGCAGGGCAGTCTCTCGTGACACTTGTAACACGAGATAAGGGTTGCGCTCGTTACCACACTTAAGTGGACGCCTCACGACACGAGCTGACGACAGCCATGCAACACCTGTGTACCACTCTCGAAGAAGACTTAGTTTCCTAAGCCGTGCAGGTACATGTCAAACCCAGGTAAGGTTTTTCGCTTTGTATCGAATTAAACCACATGCTCCACCGGTTGTGCGCTCCCCCGTCAATTCCTTTGAGTTTTAATCTTGCGATCGTAATCCCCAGGCGCCTTGCTTAACGCGTTAGCTTACATCACTCAATCCATAAAGGACCAAGCAATTAGCAAGGAATGTTTACGGCTTGGACTACAGGGGTCTCTAATCCCTTTTGCTACCCAAGCTTTCGTCCCTGAGCGTCAGTGTTACCCTAGGAGCTCGCCTTCGCGAATGGTGTTCCTCTCGATATCTACGGATTTCACCCCTCCACCGAGAATTCCAGCTCCCCATAGTAAACTCTAGTCTACTAGTTTTCCATCCTGTATCTGGGGTTGAGCCCCAGTATTAAAGATGAAACTTGATAAACCGCCGACGGAACGCTTTACGCCCAGTAAATCCGGATAACGCTTGCACCCTACGTATTACCGAGGCTTCTGGCACGTAGTTAGCAGGTGCTTTCTAGCAGGGTACGCTCAAAATTGTTCCCCTGCCACAGTGGTTTACACTCCGAAAAGCTTCTTCCCACACGCGGTGTCGCTGCGTCAGACTTTCGTCCATTGCGCAATATTCCCAGTTGCTGCCACCCGTAGGTGTAGGCACCGTGTCTCAGTTACCTTGTGGCCGGTCATGCTCTCACACCGGCTACCCGTCATTGGCTTGGTGAGCCATTACCTCACCAACTACCTGATAGGGCGCAGGCCTCTCCTAAAGCGTCTTGCGACTTTGATCTTGCGACCATATGCGGCATTACCCCACCTTTCGATGAGCTATTCCCCACTTTAGGGTAAGTTCCTACGTATTACTCACCCGTCTGCCACTCGTATTCCCCGAAGGGAATTTACCGTTCGACTTGCATGCTTAAGGCACACCGCCAGCATTCATCCTGAGCCAGGATCAAACTCTTAAAAAAAAGTTTGATTAGCTCTATAAAAAACTAATTTGATTTACTTAAAAAATTGACGGACTTTTCCAAAAAAGGAAAAATCCTTGCACACTTTCTATCACTATATTTATTTTCAATTGGCTGTTACTAGACCTGTAAAGAAATACTAAAAAGGTTAATAAACTCAATTTATTATTTCTTTACAGGTCTACTTGTTAAAGATCAATTTTGCCTAGCAAACAAAAAAAAGAAAGAAAAACTTTCTAGTTTTTTGTACTTCCTCTAGACGCTGAAGAATTTTATTCCATGGAAGCCTATTTGACAAGTCGCATTCTACTGCAAGTCTGTAGACTTCGGCAAAAAAATATTTATTTTATCCTCAAGTAGACAAAGCTACTATCGTCTAAAACTAAATCTTTTTTTGCTCGAACCTTCAGCCTTTCGTGACGAAAGGGACTTGTTAAATAGGCTTTAAGAACAAAATTGTGAAGTGGGAGTTATTTTAAGGGCAAGTCTATGAAAAGACAATAGTCAATCGTGAGTGTTTACTCTATACTTTTTAGTATGAGTGCAATTAAGCAAGCGATTTTACTGACCATGAGCGTTCTGGCGGCTTATTTGTATCTGCAAGTGCCTTTTTTGAAAGAGTATTTTTTGCAAGCCTTTGCTTTGAGTAGTGCTGTTTATTTATTTTTACAAAAGCAGCAGAGGGGGTATTCTGCCTTATTTTTTGCCAATCATTCTGTATTAGGTTTGACGATTATCAATTTTGCTTTTTTATTATTGGTGGGTGCCAGTGGTTCTCTGGCCTCACCCTTTTTTGCCCTGACTTTTATTGAACTTTTCTTTGTTGCGTTGAGTACATCGGCAAAAAATACTTTGTTGTTGAGTTTAGAAATCATGGTTTTTCATTTTAGTCTGAGCATTGCCAATAGTAACCATTTTAGGTTGGAAACAGCGCAATTATCTAATTTATTAGCTTTGCCAATTGTGAGCATTTTTTATTTATTTGCCAAAAACCAATATGAAAAAGCTTATCGCAATCACTTGTTGCTTGATTGGCAAAATCGAGAATTAGAGCGAGCACAAAGCGATGATCAGGCGGTGGCGGAATTTGTCACGTCTTTACTTAATC
>CALEKV010000093.1 GCA_937902525.1 uncultured Candidatus Saccharibacteria bacterium
GAGATTCCGAAACGTGACTGGAGTTCAGACGTGTGCTCTTCCGATCTAACTTTTAGCGGTATATTAAGCTGCTTGCAGGCAGCGACAGCTAAATCGAACCGCTTATTGGGCAGCTGGCGGCCAAGGGCTACGTAATAATCATTGCGGTTACGTGCTGGCTCGAAGCGGTCCACGGCTACGGGTGGGTAAATCACGGTACTTGGTTTGCCGTAATATTTTTTGATACGTTTTGCGGTTTCGGTGCTGTTGGCAATAAATACGTCCACATTTTGAGCGGTCGAGTAATCTAGTTTGCGCTGGCGTTTTACCATGGGGGCATAAATCAGCTTGATAATTGGGTTAAGCACGCCAAACCCGGGTTCTTTGCGGTATAAGTCGTAATGACTCCAGTAATACCGTGCCGGCGTGTGGCAGTAGCTGATGATTTTTTGCCCTGGCCGAGTTTTTTGCACATGGTTAGCGTTTAAGTATGCGCTGGTAATAATAATATCGTAGTCGCTTAAATCCATTTTTTTAAAGGCGTTCACAGCGAGCGTGGGGAATAAGCGGTATGATTTGCGCAGCGTTTTGGTAGCTTTTGCAGGTATGATGGACGAATATCGGCGTTTTTGAATGCCGGAGTTTTACTTGGATTATAAAGCGCAGTGTAAATAGGGGCGTGCGGGAACATTTTATGGAGTTCCAACACCACGTTTTCTGCCCCGCCCATGACGGTCAAAAACTCACACACAATTGCAATTTTTGGCTCAGCCATTAGCGGGCTCCGTTGCGGAATAGTACAACTTTAACGGTTTTAAATAATATTTTAAGGTCGAGTAAAAAGCTCCAGTTTTGGGCGTAAAAGGTTTCAAGTTCAATGCGATCTTCGAAGCTTAAGTTACTGCGGCCGCTGACTTGCCATAAGCCAGTCAGGCCACTTTTAACGCTGTGCAGCAGGGCGGTTTTGTTGGGTGAAAAATCTACTTCTTGTGGCAAAATAGGACGTGGGCCAACCAGGCTGATGTCGCCTTTTAA
>CALEKV010000094.1 GCA_937902525.1 uncultured Candidatus Saccharibacteria bacterium
CGTTCAGGGACTGCTCGAAATAGATTTCAACCAGCCTGCCAGCATACGAGCGATTTCACTACAGGTAGAATCGAGCTGCTGGTAGGTTTGGTTGGAGATGCAGCGACAATCTTTGCAGAGATTTAGGAGCAAGCGAAGACTATCTAAACGAACCGATGCCTCTTTGAGATGAGTAGCTTTTTCTTCTGGCTTACTGGTACCGGCCGCTCGCAGTGCTAACCGCAGCATCTCAAGAATCTCATTTTGGCAGTTTGCACCTAAACCATAGCGTTCATATTTTGGAAACGTGATTAAACACTCATGAAAGGAGCGATATAAGTGGTAGAGGCTGATAATGAGGGGGATTTTTCGGAGCGCGGGAGTACTCTCTCTCTCTCTCTCTCTCTCGATAGACCCACTCATGATCGTAACTCTTTTGTTTCCATTGGTGACATTGTATCTATTAAAGCATTAACTTCGGCATGGCAGAAGTTTTCTCGCGGTAAAACGTCTCGCCGAGATGTGGCTGAGTACCAGAAAAATCTCCAACAGAATCTCATAGGCCTACACAGGTCGCTAAGTACTGTCAGCTACAAACATACAGCCTACCAACGCTTCAGGATTCACGACCCAAAACAGCGGCAGATTCATAAAGCAACGGTCAAGGATCGGATCGTACACCAGGTGATCGTCACTGCTATCGAGCCACTATTTGACAAACGATTCATCTATGACAGCTACTCTTGCCGGATCGACAAAGGTACCCATGCAGGCGTTGAACGACTCAGCACTTTTCTCCGCCAAGCCGGCAAAAACAACTCACGAAAAGTCTATGTTCTGAAATGTGACATCCGCAAATACTTTGCGTCAGTTGACCACGAAATCTTGCTAGGCTTAATAACTCGTCACATTCAAGATGAATCCATCCTCGAACTTATCCGAACGGTTCTCTTGAGTCATAATCCAGAGACCGGCAAGGGCATCCCGCTTGGCAACATTACCAGCCAGTTGTTCGCGAATATCTATCTACATGAACTAGATTGGTTTATGAAACAAACTCTGGGTGCGAAATACTATGCTCGTTACTGCGATGATTTTGTGGTCGCCTCGCCAGACAAAGTATATTTAGAGAATCTCATCGAACCAATTCGCGAATTCCTGCAAACCGTCCTCGAGTTAGACCTTCATCCAAACAAAGTACAAATTCGTTCCTGGCAGCAAGGAATAGATTTCCTCGGATATGTTCTGAGACCATATGCTACCACTCTTCGTAGTAAAACACGACGGCGCATGATGGCTCGCGCAAATGAAAATAACATCAGTTCTTACATGGGGCTATGCTCGCATGCTGATGCGTATAGAATTTCACGGATCGTACAGCTAGTCGCATGGGATAGGAACTCGTGACAGCCGGATGGCTACATGCTATAAGGGTATACTCGGCCTAAACTATGCTTGACTTTTTATAACGTTTATGCTAATATTAAGGTGTAAACCAATAAAAAACAAACATGACTCACATATTCGCACTACTCTACACCCTCTCAGCCTTCGGCTTTATCATTGCGTGTTTGCCGCAGATTGTTCAGATCATACGCACTAAGTCGGTCGAGGGTATTAGCATACAAACGTATGATATGTGGTTTGTTATGCAGTTGATTTCCATGCCATACATTTATCAATCGGGTGACATGCTGTGGTTGAGCGCTAACATTGTATGGGTGGCCTATTATGGCGGGATGGTACTGTTGATTGAACACTACCGTTACCCACGGTATATCCGCAACCTTGTCGACAAGTTTGTGGCGGTACTGCGTCTGATACCTGTGCCCGTTAAGCGATAAGCATAACCGCTATTGTATTTTGTAGTAATTTATGCTACAATGTTAGTATACTCAACAGATAATAAACAGAGTATACTAAATAACA
>CALEKV010000095.1 GCA_937902525.1 uncultured Candidatus Saccharibacteria bacterium
CTCGATACTGGGCTGCAGCGTGTCACCAGTACCTATTATGCCAAATAAATCAGTTTGTCCGCTTAAGGCTTCTTTTTGCAGCTTACTGGCAAAAGCCAAGATATTTTCAAGGTTGAATAAAATATCGCTACGTTCGCCAAGCTCGTCAAAGGCGCCACTTTTCACCAAACTTTCCCACACCTTTTTATTGACTTTGCTAGTGCTGACGCGTCTGGCAAAATCCTCCACGCCTTTAAACTTGCCTTCGGCGTCGCGCGTACGAATAATCTCCTCTACGGCGCCCACACCAACACCCTTAACCGCTGCCATGCCAAAACGAATCTCATTTTCATTTGGCACCACAGCAAACTCGACATAACTTTCATTTACATCCGGATTTAATACCTTGATGCCCATGTGCTTGCATTCGGTAATTTCGATTGCCAAACGGTCAATGTCATCGGCATCACTTGTCATAACCGCAGCCATAAAGGCATCAGGGTAATGCGCCTTTAGATAAGCCGTCCAGTAAGCAATTAAGGCATAACACGCTGCGTGACTTTTGTTAAAACAATAATTGGCAAATTCTTCCAGCTGCATCCAAAACTTTTCAGCAATCTCTCTGTCTGCACCGCTGTGCTTAACGGCACCTTCCACAAAATCTACCTTAACTTTGCGCATTAAGTCGATTTTCTTTTTACCAACCGCTTTGCGCAAAGTGTCAGCTTGGCCGCCAGTAAACCCGCACCACTCCTTGCTTATCTGCATAAACTGCTCCTGATACACCAAAATTCCATAGGTGTTTTCCAGGCTGTTTTTCATGCCAGGGTGCAAATATGTAATTTCTTCTTGACCGTGTTTGCGCTTAATAAAGCTGTCAATAAACTGCATTGGCCCTGGGCGGTAGAGCGCCACCATGGCGATAATGTCTTCAAAGTGGGTCGGCTTAAGTTCTTTCAAATAACGCTTCATGCCGGCAGATTCAAGCTGAAACACACCGGTTGTGTCGCCGCGTTGGAACAACTTGTATGTTTCTTCATCTTCCAGGCTCAGGTTGCTAAGGTCGATCTTTTCACCATATACTTTCCTAATAATACGCATTGCGTTATTAATGATCGTCAGGTTACTAAGGCCCAGAAAGTCCATTTTTAACAAGCCCAGCTCTTCCACCTGACCCATCGGAAACTGGGTGGCCACTACACCCTTTTGCGCTTGTTCAAGCGGCAAGTACTTTACTAAATCATCGGGCGCAATCACCACCCCGCAGGCATGCACGCCATGGCTGCGTATTGTACCCTCCAACCGTATTGCAAAATCAACCACTTCTTTGGCAGTGGGGTTAGTGTCGTATTCGTTTTTTAAATCAAGGTCTTCTTTTACACTTACCTTAAGCGGAATATGACGCCCCTGTATTGGTGGCGGAATCATTTTGCTTAAACGGTCAGCTTCGCTGTATGGCACCTGCAATACACGCGCCACATCACGCACCGCGGCACGGGCTGCCATTTTGCCAAATGTCATAATATTGCTTACTCGCGAC
>CALEKV010000096.1 GCA_937902525.1 uncultured Candidatus Saccharibacteria bacterium
GAAAGCGTGATGTGGTAGCTGACATCGCCCAGACTGTTTTGCCAGCGCTCTCAAAAACTCGCGATCCATTGGACATTGCCATGGAAAAATATACACCAAAAGCCAAACGGCTGCCGGCTAAAGCGATTGCGACTGTTATTCCATTTGATCAAAGCATAGCTATGAGCGGTAACGTGGTGTCAGATAGTGGTGAGTATATGTTGTGGGTAAAAGGTTCGCCGGAAACGGTGATTGATCGCAGCAAGATGGGCGCGTATGAACGTGAAGTCACACATAACCAGGTAAAGAGAATGGCGGCTAACGGACTGCGTGTTATTGCCTTGGCGCACGTGCCAGTGCCTGCCGCTTTACATAGCTTTGCTGAACTACCAGAGCAGGCCGAACTTACATTTGGCGGTCTAATCGGCGTGGCTGATGAACTGCGCCCAGAAGCCCGTGCGGCCATTAAGCGGGCGCAAACGGCTGGCATCCGCGTGTGTATGATTACGGGCGACCATTTTGAAACGGCCTTTCACATTGGCCGTCAGCTTGGTATTGCCACCACGCGTGAACAGGTGTTTGACTGCCGTAAAATGCATAAAATGACTGATAGCGAATTGACTAAGATAGTACAGGATATTCGGGTATTTTCACGCGTGATACCAGAAGACAAGCACCGCTTGTTGATGATTTTAAAGCAAACGCAAATTGTGGCTATGACTGGTGACGGGGTGAATGATGTACCGGCATTGACGAGCGCGCACGTTGGCGTGGCCATGGGTAGCGGCACGGGAATCGCTAAAGATGCGGGTGATATCATACTGATTGATAATAACTTTCGGTCTATCGTTAATGCTGTGCACGAAGGACGCACAGTATATGCCAATATAAAGCGCATGGTTGCATATTTATTAGGTACCAATGCTGGTGAAGTCTTGGTGTCGCTTGGTGCGCTGGTTGCCGGTATACCGATACCAGTGATAGCCGTGCAGATTTTGTGGGTCAACTTAGTGACGGATACTTGCATGGTGATACCACTTGGCTTGGAACCGGGCGAAAAACGCAACATGTTAAAGCCACCACAAAAGCCCAATGCACCTTTATTTAGCCGGTTTATGTTAAGCCGTTTGGTGCTGACAGCAACGACCATGGCGGCATTAACCCTGGGTATCTATGCCATGTATTTGGGCCAGCATGGCGTTGACTATGCGCGGGCAATTGCCTTTAACGCTTTGGTGGTCATGCAATGGGCAAGCGCCTTTAACAACCGTAGTGATTACGAACCGTTGTATAAGCGTATCCGCAAACCAAACCTACCATTTTATATTGGCTTGGCGGTGGCGGTGGCGTGCCAGGTAGCGGCGATGGTGGGCCCACTACACGATATATTGCGTATTGCAGCCAGGCCAAGTTTAAGTGACATACTATTCACTTCAGTGCTTGCGTTTGTGTTGCCGGTTGTCTTGATTGAAGTTCATAAGTGGATTGGCCGGCGGTTTTTGAACAAAGGAACGCGTTAACTAATGATAAAAATAATAACATGCCGCATTAGCGGTGACAGCGTTTTTTGCCAATTGTCAGTTACAGATGCTGTTGATAGCATAAGCATGTAATTAATAATTAACAATAGTTTAGTTAGGGTCAGATGAAATGAAGTCCAGTGTAATGTTAGTGGTTGCTGTGGCTGTTGTGACAATTAGCGGTGCGTTAGTGTGGGTGTACGTATCTAAAAGCAGCCAGCCGGTGGCTACTATGGCGACACGTGTTGCTACTGTAATAACACTTATGGTATATTAGTATTACTAAGTTTTAGCTAAATGGGGGATTTGTAGAGTTATGGATGGGGGGCGGTTTACGGCAACGCGACAAGCGTACAGGCAGACGGCGGCTAGGCAGGGTCAGCAACAACAGCACCAAGAGACCCACGAGACGCCACAGCCTGTTAGCCGCGAGCCTCAGTTGACTCCGCCGCCAAGGTCGCCAAAAAAGGCTAAGCATCAATTACCCAGGTGGTGGGTTGTTGCGGCGATTATTTTCGTGATTGCAAGTGTGTTGCTTATTGGTGCATGGTTGCTGTGGCCAAGGGCTACTGGCGGGGCGGCGCCAATTAATAGCGCTAAATACCAAGCCGTGACGCTAACTAATGGGCAAGTTTATTTTGGTAAACTAGCTGATTATGACAACGAATACTTTAAGTTAACCGATGTATATTATATTCAAACTAGACCGGCCAACGATAATGCCAGCGGTAATGCGTCAAGTGATCAGAATAGCCAATTGATTAAGCGCGGCAACGAGGTACATGGCCCGGAAGATGAAATGGTCTTATTTAAAGACCAGATCTCGTTTTATGAAAACTTAAAGTCAGACGGTGAATTCGCGAAACTAATAGAAAAGTACAAATAATAGCATTAGAACATTGGATGTAAACTCGATTCGGTGCTGATGAGTGATTTAGCGTCGTTCTCCCAGGTAGCATTAGGGATTTT
>CALEKV010000097.1 GCA_937902525.1 uncultured Candidatus Saccharibacteria bacterium
GCCCATTCGCCAGTGTCGCCCCTTTGGATTAGTAGGACCTCGATTTTATTTGTGTCGGGATTGATGCGGGTGAGTATTGGGTCTGCCGCCATGGTTGCGCCCCATTTGTCTAGCATCCCCCTACCGCAAAGACCTGTCCTACCCGCCGGATTAAGTGGATAGCCATATTGGTTGCGGGTAACGTGTGTGACTTCTAGGCTAACGAAATAGGGGATATCGTTAGGATTGGTGGGGTCGGGCTGATCCCCGTTTTTACGGAAGCTTGATGCGCCGCGTGGTACATCGATGAATACTGGACTGTAGTCTGGGTAGGCTACGTCCCAGGGAACTCTCTCATCCGGTACCGTTGCTCGCGTAAGGTTTGAAATACCTTTTTCTGTTTCAGCCATCTTGAGTAGTTTAGCGTTAATCGTAGTTCTGGCTAGACGATGAGGCACGCCATGATTAAGATCGTGAAAATTTAACGGCTTTTCCAAAGGGGCTTTGTATAGGTCGTGCATGATAGATATACAATAGCATAGATTTTTATTAACCGTGAGCGGCGCGCAACCGAGGAGACGAAAAAGGTTGAACCTTTTAAGGGGTAGAGTCGCCCTTGATGTTAGCCTAAGCATAAAAAAGAGCCTGCGGTGAAGCAGGCCCTTTTAGATAGTAAAGACTATGAAATTATTGGTCTTTGCGGCTACCGGCGATAAGCAGGTACAGGTTACCACCCACGGCGGCACCAATGAGGGTGCCAAGTACGACTTCAAGGCTAAAGCGGCTGATTTGTTTTTCGTTAGGATCATCACGGCTACCGGTGAAGCTGCTATCGCTTTGCTCTGTGGAAGCTACGGCAACGGCTGGGTTCAGCACGGCGCTTTTGATGCGTAGTTCGTGCGGGACTTTGTCGATACTGGTGATTTGGCTAGTGTCAATAGCACTCTGCATGGATGCCAGCAGGCTGGCGGCAGACACAAGGCCGACTGTGACAGCTAGGCCAGTGCCTAACGCCTTACCCCAAGAGTCTAGCACCTGGCGATTTGAGGCTGCTGCCCAGCCAAACATTAAGACTAAGGCGCCGATAAGCTCAACACCGAATAGCTTCCAGTCCATGCTGCCGATGTGGCTGAAATCTAGGTGTAAAGAGTTGTTAGTTACCCAGTTGATAACGATAACTGCAAGCATGGTGCCTAAGAACTGCGCGCCCATGTAGAACGGCAACAAAATGCTTTTTAGCTGGCGCATAGTCCATTTGGCAAATGTGATTGCTGGGTTAAAGTGTGCTCCGCTAACTGCGGCAACGGCCATTGCCATAATGGCAACTAGTAAACCAGTATATAATGAACCGGTTTCCTTGCTTGCAAACAATGCAACTAATGTGAGCGCGAACGTACCAAACAACTCTGCAAACACAATGTTCACAATATTGTTAGGCAGTGTCTGA
>CALEKV010000098.1 GCA_937902525.1 uncultured Candidatus Saccharibacteria bacterium
ACAACACCCACCCGCCCTGTGCCGACGGCGCGGATAGCTGTAAATAATCCCCAAATCACTACTATTGACACAACAGCCCATAGCCTTTTTTTGTAGTTTTTTGCGCCAACAACGGAAACAGTTGCCATAAATAGGGTCCTCCTTAGTAATGTTCTTATTGTACCTTAGCCGGTTGATGGGCGCTATAGATTACGTGTGGTCACGCGCTTTGATCGCTATGGCACGGTAATACAGTGTGGAATTGACAAAACATAACACTCGTGCTATAATGGTGATAGTAGGCATTTGCGACTTGCGCTTGCCCGCTCCTTCCCAATCCTTCCCCGAAAGGTCCTGTCATGTCCGTTCTTATTCTGATGGTGTGCTACGTTGCGCTTATTGCCGCGAGCGTGTTGGCGTGGCGTAACGCCAGCTGGTTTACGTTCGTGTATGCGCTGGCGGCCATGTTGACTGTCGCCTGCGCGCGTGGCTTGGTGGTGAACTCGTTATTTATTATCCTAGTCCTGGCGCCGATGCTCATCCTGTACGCTTTATGGCGTATGGACAAGCGCGCGTACGAGCGTGAGCGAGCTTTGGACGACGCTCGCACCGAATTCTACAACACCAAGGAGGTGAACTAGGTGAACCACGAGATTTTCGTGGACTGTCTCCCAGAAGATTGGGAGCAGCCCCACCACGGCGAGACTCCGGGGTGGTGGGACCGATTCAAGCGCTGGTTCCAGCGCCTGCTTGAGGCCTAGACTGTATTGGGAAGGGGCCGCGCATGCGACAGCGGGGTCGCCCCCGTCGATACCACTTGGTATCCGGGGTGCGGCCCCTTTTCATTTGGCGCAAATAGCTACTCGATATCCGGCTCAACACTCCCAGGCTGGCGTGCAAGGTACTTTATGCTGCGCGCTGGTACAAATAAGACCATGTTTTGTTCTGTGTTTTCGATAATAACCATGGGCTCACCTTTGCTTAACGGAAAATCTTTCATACCAGTAAAGCGTTTGGTGCGGGTATTGTCTAAAATCTCAGGCACCGTCAAACCGGCGACGGTGCCGTTAATTGGTATCCGCTGGTTTTCGGGCTTATTGATTGTCGTGACGTGGCAAAGTTCCGCAATGTCCGCATAGGTCGGTTCTATTAATCGTGTATCAATCGCACGTCCTTTCAACCGTAGGCAACATATTGTTCATAACACATAACGTACAAAACAGCAAGACAGTCGTAACGGTGAATATGAGCGTACGAAGAGACTCCGTTAGCGGTGGCTGTTACAGCAACCATCAAGGCCGCTACCCGGAAAGCTTAGCTCCCTGGGTAGCGGCCTTATTTAAATTGGCGCGGTCGGCTGTACAGGTGGGATGGTTTTTACGAGCCTATGCTATAAAAGCCCCGTTACCTGGGTTTTATAGCTAACTTACGCTAACCAGTGTCCAATCGCCTGCTTGTTGGCGGAGGCAAAAACTTTGCCGGCCGTCGCTCATGGTGAGCGTGCAGCCGCCATGCTCGCCGCGCCGTACGCGTAAGCCGCTATCTATAAAATAGTAGGTAGCGCCGTTCCACTCCATCCGCTTTGGGTACGCCTGCATGCGGCGGTCAAAGCCAACGGCTGTCACGGTAACCGGTGTGTTGATGATTTTGTTTAAAGTATCCATAGCATACTCTCCTATGATTAGGTTTAGTTTTGCAAGCGTGGTGAGTATGAACGACAAGGCTGGTTGGTTTTGCTTGCAAAAACTTTGCCATTAATGCCTGAAGTCGCGATTGTGAGTGTGCGGTGCTTATACCGAACACAGTGTAAAGTTGCAGTTTGGGGGTGGAAAAGCGCTTTAACGTGCCAGTACCTCCATAACTGTATTTAGTATAGCTTATGGTTTAGGTGCGACGTCAACGGGCAATTGTTGTGGTTTTTATGTTTATGGCACGGGTGTTGGTTTACATATATACTAAGGTTATGAAAAACAGTAAAAAAATCATCGTATTGATTATTACAGCCGTAGTTATAGTGACGGTTGGCGTGGCTGTGTTTGTATTACGAAGCCCAAAGGACGGCCCGGCTCGGGTGGTGACTAATCCTGATAGTGGGCCAAATAATGACGCTAATAACGCGCAAAGACCAGCGGCGTCCAGTACTGTTGTGACTTTAAGGCCCGGCCTTGTTATCGACCGCGGAGTGCATGATACTAGCAACCCGGCTGACTTGTGGGTGCTTGTTAGCAAAACTCGACCGTTAACCGATACTGGGTACACTCCAGCAATTGCGCTACCGGGCGTAAAAGTTAGGACTGATAAATCTAAAGAAGAGCAATCGGTCGGCACCGCAATCGTGGCCGATACACAGGCGTTATTTGCTGCCGCCGTGACTGCGGGTTATGATTTTATGCTCTCTAGTGGTTATCGTTCTAGCACCTTGCAACAAACGTACTACAGCAACTATGTGGCGCAAAGTGGTGAGCAGGCCGCCAATAAATTTAGCGCTAAGCCTGGTCAAAGCGAACACCAAACTGGTTTAGCGTTTGATATGAACTTGGCAGATAAACAATGTTATTTGGATACCTGTCTTGGTGACTTGCCAGCCGGAAAATGGTTGGCGGCGCATGCACACGCATATGGGTTTATAATTAGGTACCCTCTGGGCAAAGAAGACATCACCGGCTATCAATACGAACCGTGGCACGTCCGCTATGTGGGTGCAGAGCTTGCTAAGGCGCTATACGAATCCGGCTTAACGTTAGATGAAGCCGTAGCGTTGATTGACGCCGTGCCGGCTGCTACTCGCTGACCGTAACTTCGTTGCCGATTGTATCTTTGATGAATTGTAGGCGTTCCGCGGCGCTTGCCCCTGGGAACATGCTTTGAATATCTCGGTCGGCATTTTTTAGAAGCTGTAAGGCGAGGTTGTCACGTGCAAGCAGATTATTAGCTGCGCGGTCGTCGGCGCTCCAGCTGTACGACATAAAAGTGGGATGGAATTTGACGTCACTGATTTTAACACCAGTATCAGTTTTTGTAATACTCCAGGTGGCAATGCCACCAGTAAGCTCGTTTAGTTGCAGTTGGGTAGAAAGTAAGTTGCCTAGGCTATACCAAGTTAGCATGGAATTCCCGCTGGAGCCAGTAGTGTGCGTAGCCTTTTGCAAAACATGCGGGCCGGTGCCAATTAATATATCGGCGCCCAAATCGGCGGCGCGTTTGGCAAAGGCCGTTTGGTCTTGGTTGACGGTAGTCGAATCTTCCGTGCCCCAGTGCATGGATACAATCACCACATCGGCGTTACTGCGCGCTTGTTTTAATTGTTGGTCAAACAGCATGGTGTCGTGGTAGATATTGATAGCGTAAGGTGCAAAGTTAGCGTTGTTACTAAAATCAGCATAGGCTAAGAAGGCAAATTTAATGTCTTTAACGGTAAAATAACTGATAGCTTGTTGGTCGGCGGCCGATTTATTGGCGCCGGCGATCGCCAGCGGCTGTAGGGATTGCCAGTTTGCAAGGTTGGCATTGATTGCCTGTTGCCCCTTGTCGTTTATATGGTTAGTTGCCTGGTTGATAACGTTGCATTTACCGGCTTTTGTCATATCGCCTGCGAACTGTGTGGGGGCATTGAATGCGGGGTAACCGCTAATGCCGAATTGCTCGCCAGCCACTAAGGTTTCCGGGTTACAGAACACAATATCGGCGTTTTTTATGATGGGCTGAATGTTTTGGTATAGCGGCGTAAAGTCGTAGCCGGCATTATTGCGTGCAAACGCCACCAGACTGTCGTGTGCGATTTGGTCGCCCGACGCCGCCATGGTGATGGTAGTTGTTTGTGGTTTGGGCGGCGCCGTGGTGGCTTGTGGCGACTGACTGTTCGCATCGGTATTGCTATCATTAGTGGCCGTATAGGCACTATTATTGCGCTTGACCATCGCCCAAGCGGACAAACCACCAATTGTCACCAGTAGAACACTGGCCCCAATAATAACAACGCGTTTTGAAGGGCGGAAGTGTTTTGGCTGTGGTTTACGGTAACGCATGCTGTTTTTAGTATAGCTTAATCTGCGGCAGTGGCCGCAAGGTATTGCTCCAGGGTTTTAATGCCCTTGGCTTGCATATCTTTAGCGGCCTCCACACCAATAAAGCGCCAATGCCAAGGTTCTGGCGCGTAACCGGTTATGGGGCTTAGGCCTTTAGGGTAGCGCTCGATAAAGCCGTAGTTGGCCGCATTTGCCATTAACCATTGGTACGCGGCAGTGGTAGCGAAACACTCTAGGGCGCAGTTGGTTGTTTTTAAGTCCATAGCAAGGCCTGTTTGGTGTTCGCTGTATCCTGGGCGGGCACTAATCACATCGGCGCTGTAGGCGTCGCCTGTTAGGCTTAGCCATTCTTGGTAAACGACTTGTTGGTCAGTGAATGAGCGGTAGGAGCTGGTGAATGTGAATGTAACGCCCTGATTTTCGGCAGCCGCTGTCATCGCATTAACTTGGGTGGCGGCTTGGCGGCGTAAAGTAAAGCTGGTGTTAGATTCAAGATCATTTGGTTGCCAATCCAATGGCGTAAAGCAATGTTGTTTGCTAATGATTGCTAATGAGCTGTCGGGGTTTTGTATGCCACAGCTAGCCTCGTTTTGCAGACCAATACCAGAAATGCTGACTAGTTTGCGCTCACTAATACCCTCGGTTTGTATTTGTTGTTCAACGCTGAGTATAGCCGCTTGCTCGGTGCGTTTGGCGGCATTCACTTTGGCAAGCGCGCGGTACTGCTTGGCTTGTTGCTGGTCGGTTGCAATTTGGGCGTTATTGGCTTTGATTTCTGTGGTTGTCCGCCAGTTTGTATGGTTAATTATCAATAAAGATAAGCAGCCGGCTAAAACTGCCGTTAACCATAAAGCTGTGCGCTGGTGTTGTTCATGGCGCGCTAATTTTTTTCGCTGTTTTGTCGCTTGCTTGTTTATGATTGATTGCCGCATATGATTATTGTAGCAAAACAAGACCGACATATAGTGTGAATGACACGACCACTAAATTTTACCTAAGTAGAATTTAGTGGGTTCGATTGAAAAGGTATGATGCAGGCATAAAAAATGCACCGACATTGTGGCTTATTTTTGGTCGGGGTGATGTGATTCGAACACACGACCTCACCGTCCCGAACGGTGCGCGCTACCGAGCTGCGCCACACCCCGACATAAAAATAAGTATACTCTAATCTGTCGCCATAATACAAACGTTACATTAACGGCACGCGCGAACGGTCTTGTTGGACAACACCAACTATACAACTAAATAAGCCCTTGTAAGGGCTTATTTAGTAAACTTTGAAATGTTTAATTAATCTACGACCTCAACGCCCATACTGCGGGCAGTACCAGCGATGGTTTTGATGGCACCGTTCATATCGATGGCGTTTAGCTGTTCCATCTTACTTCCGGCAATTTCTTGTAGTTGGGCGCGGCTAATTTTACCAACTTTGTCGGTATGTGGCTTGCCGCTTCCCTTTTGGATGCCGATTTTTTCACGAATTGCATCGTCCACTGGCTGGCCAAGGCTCTTCCAGGTAAAGGTGCGGTCTTCGTATACTTGAATGTGTACAATAACGTTTTTGCCGGCGTCGGCCTTGGTGGCGTCGTTAAACGGATTAATAAAATCCATCATGTTTAAGCCCCACTGGCCTAATGTGCTACCAACTGGCGGCCCTGCGGTGGCGCGACCGGCCGGAATACGTAATTTTAAATTACCAATAATTTTTTTTGCCATTTTATCCTCCAAACTTTCCGGTATGCCCGCGAAAGTCCCGGAGGCATAGGAATGCTCGTTCTAATTTTACTAAATATATTTTGAAGCTAATATTTAGTGCGTAACGATTGTAATTATAACTTAAACTTTCTTAACTTGCAAGGCATCAAGTTCAACCGGTGTATCGCGACCGAACATACTGACCATCACCTTCAGCTTGCCTTTTGCGGTGTCGATTTCGCTAACTGCGCCATCGAAGCCCTTGAATGGGCCATCGACAATACTGACGACCTCGCCTTCCTTAAAGTCGATTTGGTGCTTAGGGTCTTCCACGCCCATGCGTTTTTTGATTTTTGCGATTTCGCTTTCACTGACTGGTGTTGGGTCGCTGCCTTGGCCAACAAAACCGGTCACGCCCGGCGTATTGCGCACGATAAACCAAGTTTCTTCAGTCATTTTCATTTCTACTAATACGTAGCCTTGAAAGATTTTAGCCTCAACCACCTTACGTTTGCCGTTTTTGATTTGAATCTGTTTTTCTTTTGGCACCATGGCGTCGAAGATTTTGTCCGCCATATCTACAGTTTGGCTGCGGGTTTTAATGCTGTCAGCCACTTTTTCTTCATAACCGCTGTAGGTATGCACGGCATACCATTGCCGCGTGCTGTCGTACCTGTTGTATTTTGCCATAAAAAAATTCCTTACTTATTTAATAACGCTTTGAATAGTTGCTGAAAACCGTAGTCAAGCAACAGGATTAGTATTGCAAATGAAATTGTAAATGCGATTAACGCACCCGTCATTTTCCAGGTGGCGTGACGGTCTGGCCATCGCACCAACTTGATTTCTTGCCAGCTGCCCATAAAGTAGCCGCCAATTCGCTTAAAGACATTATCCTTGCGGTCACTATGGGTGATTTGCTCTTTAATACTTTCAACGTCTTTTTCTACCTTGTTTGGTTTTAGGTTGCCTGCCCTAGAATCTTTGGCCTTGATGCGTGTGATTTTTGGGGAATCAGAAGATTTTGCCACTGTAACTTACCTTCTCTCTCATTAAAAATAGTCTGCTTAGGCAGACTGTCAAGTAACATTATATGTTTAAGGTGTTAACGTGTCAAGCGCTTGGAGTGTGCTCGGGCAGCTCAAAACTGAAAGTACTGCCGTGGTTAAGGCGACTTTGCAACTGAATTTGGGTGCCTAAAAGGTGCGATAGTTTTTGTGCAACATATAAACCCAATCCGGTGCCACTGGTTTCGCGTGTACGGTAATCTTCGCTCCTGTAAAATTTTTTGAATATTTTTTGTTGATCGCCCTTACTAATTCCAATGCCAGTATCAGCCACTGCAAAAATAATATTGCCGCCCTGGGCATGCACTCGCAGCGTAATGCCACCCTGTTTGGTGTATTTTATAGCGTTAGTAATGAAGTTTTGAATAAGTTCGTGCAAGTACAGCTCACTGGCGTTCACGCTACCAAGGCCTGGTGCTAGGTCTAAATTAAATTGCAGTTGTTTTTTATAGGCCTGGTTGGCGTACTCGGTGTAAAGATTATGAATAAATGGCTCAACTGCAATTACCTTTTGTTCAGACATCACGCCCCTCTCGGCGCGGCTTAACGTGCTCAAATCGTTTATCATACCAGCCAAGAAGACGATTTGGTCATGTGCTAAGGCCACGCCCTGCTGAACTTGCGCTGCCGTAGCCGTACCGCGTTGCTGCATCAGTTCCACATTACTTAAAGATCCTTCCGCGATAGTAATGGGCGTACGGAGCTCGTGGCTGATGACACTGATGAATTCGTCGCGCTCTTCTTCCAGGCTTTTTTGGCGGGTGATGTCGCGCATAATAATGATGTAGCTTTGGTGGGATTCGCCAGACTGGCTGTTGATTGATTTGATGGGCGAAAATATCAGGCTTAGGCGCAAGGTTTCATCGGCAATGTTAAGGCGTAAATCATCACGCGAGTCAACCTTTGTTGATTTTTTTAACAGTTTTGCCAAAGAGACTTTTTTATTGTTTTCGTCAGTTAGCTTAATGACGGTATCGACCGCCTTGCCCGTTGGGGCGTCGTTTGTATCCAGTAGGTTAAGTGCGGCGGCGTTGTGGGTGTCAATGACGCCATCGGCATTAGTTGCGATAATAGCATCAGCTAAATTATTAATGACTGTGCTTAAGCGGTCGCGCTGAAGGCGCTCATTTAGCTGCTCTTGCGCAATCCGGCTGCGGTCACGGTTGAGTTCATTGGTAATTAATGTCATAAATGAACCAATGGCGGTGACGCCTACAAAAGTAGTGCCAGAATTTATAGTGCGTTGCAGGGAGGTGCTGTATAATTGCATGTCAACCGCAACCACCACAATAAATATGGCCATACTTGCCCAATATCCACCCATGCCAGCGTATTGATACGCTGCAACAGGCAAAAGCGCCCATAGGTAAACAATCGGACTATTCAACCCGCATATAAACAGTAAATAGGCGGCTGAAAACATGTGGTACAGCGCTATGTGGATAATTTCACCGGCATTGGTTTTTGGCGGATGAAAAAATTGATTGATAGACAGTGCTATCC
>CALEKV010000099.1 GCA_937902525.1 uncultured Candidatus Saccharibacteria bacterium
CATCACCACGTACGATTAGTAATATGCTTAACGTACTTCCTCTTGACTTACATAGCGGTTGATCGGACGCCAGTGCTGGGTCATTTGGTTGACTGGTTGACAGAAATCCTGATAACAATCCGTTTGCGGGTCAAACGCCAGAGCAGATTTGAGCAGACGAGACTCGTCTGTGAGCTCATATTCAACAGTCACGCCCACCATTCCCGGTTCAAGGCGGTACTCCTTATTTTGTTGAAACCGAAAATGCGGTTTTAGATAAATTCAGGCATGAGCTTCTAGGTATCCTTAACAATATCAGACCACTAGGTATGGTTTATCACAACTTTAATGGATTAAATGCGCATTTACAGGCGCGTTTTGCCGATATGGCGTTTGGGTTAAATCCGCTTGCTGGTGAGTTAGACACGATTGGTGCGTATAATATTGTATCACCACTGCATATCGAATATATGCAGGTGTGGGAGGACGGTAAAATCGCCTTTTTTGCCGACCTTGTGTATAACCCGTACTCTGGCTTATGGTTCGATACAGGACGTGGCGTTTATTTTAGGGCCATTAAAGGTCTAGCGACGGTACCGAATCTAACTGAATCCCTTAAAGAGCTTCCACAATCAGTTATTGTTCACGGCGGTTCAGTGGTTCCGGTAGGGGTCGGCGCTGCTGATAGTGAAGCCGTAAACCGTCTAATTGCTGCTGGAGTTGAAAGTTTCCACAACTATTTAGACATAGAAGCAACAGCAGTTACAGAAACTGCGGAGGCCAAATCGAAATACGTTTCGGATGCATTAGCAGCTCGCCAAGCTTCGATTAAACGTGCTCTTGCTACGATCGGTAAGGTAAAAGATGACTCATCTGTTGTTCATATTCATGATCATATAGTTCAAGGTACAGATAAACTTGAAGTTTCTAAACGTTACTTTTCGTTTGATGGTACTGATGCAATTGCAGATCATGTTGAATTACTAAATAAACAACTAACTTGTAATAAGTATAAAGTTTCGATTGTTTTTGGTCGAAACATTGACTCAATCTATAGTGAGACATTTCCGATCAACGAGTTAGTTACCACTTTCTTTAAAAAATGTGCCGAGATGTCTGGTTCAGTTGTACTGCCATGTGACACTTGTCCGGGGGGTTATAGGGTAGTAAATCCGGAAAATGCGCGTATTGCTGTCGAATTAACATCTCAACGCGTGGAGGCACCTGAACCAAGTAAATGACAACTGGAGTTAAAACGAAAACGCGAAGAGTACGATAATACAATTATCCGCCTTCCGTCTCTCGATGATGCAATAAAACTTTGTGAAGTAACGCCGTTGGGGGCTGCATTAAGGCTGTATCCGGGTTCAGCAGCCTCAAAAGACAATCCAACTAACGTTGAGGTTCCTTGCGAGGAGTGTCCATCTGGGTTTAGGGTAATTAATGTTTCTGAGGCGTTTGCTGAGCTTATTAAGGGTGGTATCCACGAGTCAGTTGTCAGCTTAACGGTTCCGGACGTAGAAAGTCCAAAGGGTCGCCGTTCGATTAAAATGCAAGAGGCTGTAGATATGATTATTCGTGATGGTATTACGGGCGGTATGGGTCATGATAAATGAGAACTTCTTGGGTCACTAGCTGCAACACCTGCTCCTAAGGTGGGTGTCGAGACGGCAGTAGAGGCTACTCCAGTAGTCGATAAAGTCGAATCGTTAGAGTCTGTAGCTAGTGCGACGACCGATACGCCATCGGCGCTTAACTCCGTACCTGACTCGACTAATGATAAGTCAGTTTTCCCTGCAAGATTTCTTTTCGTCATGGCTTGTTTTAAATACATACGGTTAAGGGGTCTTTACTTAATGTTTATTAAGCGTAAGTTGTAGGGTTGTAGTAGTTTATTGGTAGGAGTCTACAAGATCGGCTTAGTTGGTTTAACGTAACTGAGGACTAAACTGGGTTTGTATTTTGTGGTTTATTTGGTTTCAAAAAAACATCTAGTAATACTCGAACAGTTTTCGATAGACAATAGGTGTTTTTCTTCTTTCTTGATTTTCGGGGGTGTAGACTCCGGTTATCGGGATTGTTTTTTGTAGAAGTTTATTGTTGCTAATATATATATTATATTACTTTTTTGGTCTTATACGACTGTTATGCTCAATGTTGATTTGCTGTATAGTTAACTTCTGTGAAACAATGGCATATACTTATGATATCGGATGACCCCATTTTAATTTGTTAAGCAATAGATTTATAGCAATTGCGGAGCCCTTTTTGTCGTAATATCTATATAAATCGCGTATTTTCTTGAGTTGGGTACACATTTGTAGATGTTATCGTACTTTCAACACTTCCTTGGCAGGCGTGGGGTACTACCGTATACGGTTCTTTTAAATCACGTATACTGTTACCCCGCCCCTGTTTCGCTGAACGTTAATTATACCTTCGGATCACTGTCTGGTCTGTCACTAGTTATTCAAATTGTTTCGGGTCTTCTGCTGACTATGCACTACGTACCGAATACTGAATTAGCGTTTGCTAGTGTAGAGCATATCATGCGAGACGTTAACGGTGGTACCCTTTTACGTTACGTGCACGCAAATGGTGCATCTTTTTTCTTTTTTAATATTTACTGACATATTGCTCGTTCACTTTACTTTAAAAATTATGTAAAAAATGCTGTTGCGTGATATGTTGGTATTGTAATCTTTTTTGCTGTAATGGCTACCGCATTTATTGGTTACGTATTACCGTGAGGTCAAATGAGTTTCTGAGGTGCAACCGTTATTACTAATCTATTTTCCGTAATTCCGTTTGTAGGTGACTCGGTTGTGACTTGATTATGAGGTGGTTTTGGGGTTGGTGGTCCAACCCTTAATAGGTTTTATACCCTTCACTTTTTAATCCCATTTGTTGTTTTAGCTTTAGTCGTAGTACACATCGTATTCCTGCACAACGAGGGCTCATCAACTCCAAATTTTTCAAACCATAGTACCGAAGTTGTATCGTTTGGTCAATATTTTGTCCACAAAGATCTATTAATTAACGGTATCGCCGTTATTTGATTTTTAATGTTCATTTTATTTGAGCCTAATGAGTTAAACCACCCTGATAACTACATCCCGGCTAACCCAATGCAAACCCCGCCTCATATTGTTCCAGAATGATACTTTTTACCGTTTTATGCAATTCTACGTACTATTCCAAACAAAGGTTTAGGTGTTGTTGCTATGGGTCTTTCTATTGTTTTTTTAGCAGTTCTTCCGTCAATTGCGGCTAACGACCGTGAAGTCGCAACGGTTACAGCATACCATAAAGGTTTATTTTGACTTTTTATGTTTACTACTTTAATGCTTGGTTTTTTAGGTGGTCAAGCTATTACCTACCCATACTCCGAGGTTAGCGTAGTACTTTCTATCGCTTACTTTTCTTACACCCCATTACTAGCTTTTTGGGCAATTTATAGTAATAGTACCTTTAATACTTTACGTTTAAGGTAATTCGTACACCTTTGGGTGTTTTTGTTATAGCTTTGCTTAATTTTAAGTTTATCGCTACAATAAGTTATGTTCTCTTTCTCTGGTTTTTTTAGTGCTTTAGAACAATTTGATGTAATTTCTCTTTTTGGACCTTCAGTAGGAGGTATGAATAATGTTGCTTTTGCTGTTACTTTAGTTGCATTTATTGCAATTGTGTTATTAACCGACGCTCGTTCTTCTGTTAACGGTCGTATGTCTTTTGTTATGTACTTAGTCTTTAGTTTTATCCGCCAACTTTTAGAGGAAAATCTGCAGTTAAAAAAAAATATTTTTTTTTACTACACAATTGCTCTTTTTGGTTTTATCGTTACCGCGAACATTTTAGGCTTAATCCCTTACTCGTTAACTGTAACTAGCTATCTAGCTGTTACTTTATTTTTAAGCGGTATGTCTTTTTTTGGTAACATGATCATTGGGTTCCGTTTACACTCATTTCGCTTTTTTTTATTTTTCGTTCCAGCAGGTGCACCTGAAGCGTTACTGGGTATGCTTGTTGTTATTGAAGTTATTTCGTATTTTTCACGTTTATTTAGTCTTGCAATTCGATTATTCGCCAACATGATGGCTGGTCACGCGCTTTTAAAAATTTTATCTGGTTTTGTTTACTTATTTCTTGAATCGGGTATTGGTTATTTTATTTTACCTTTAATTTTAAAAGATCGGAAGAG
>CALEKV010000100.1 GCA_937902525.1 uncultured Candidatus Saccharibacteria bacterium
AGAGCCCTAACTTTGAACTTTTTGTCAACTGTTAAGATATCTGTGGCAGGTGTATTGGGATTCCTACCGTAATATCTATGTGTAATGTGATCGGCGTCAATGTTATCAAATGCCGCAGGCAGTAATTCTAATAATTCTTCCCTCTCTTTGGGTAGCAAGAAAAATCCGGTAAAGCATAGTTGATTGGGGTTTGATAGTAGGTCAATCGCAGGTGCTGGTTGCTCTGACATGCGCGGCACTCCTTATTACTCGATTAAACTATACTGTAAGTGTATTAGCTTAAGCCTATTCAGTCAACTTTGCTGCTGGTGTGGCTATTTTGCTTGATACCATCAGAGTAGTCGCTTAGCTGCTTAGCTAGTAGTATAAGTATTTGTTTCATGGCCTCTGCGATGGCGGGACTAGTTATTATAGTGGCCATCTGGGTCCCTCCGTACGAAACCATAGCTATCTTATCACCGTAGATTTGTATCTCTGCGGGCGCACTGTAGTCGTTTGGGTTGTAAAATGTGCGATGGTAGTTAGTCCGTTCGTCTGTCCCGTCACTGTAATTGCGTATGCCGCTTGCAGAAACGGGCATTAACGCATACGTTACTATGCCTTGTTTTGCACGGCGCTCCCGGTGGTCTACGTAAAAACTGCTTGGGAGCGTTTGGATATGCGTTGATGTGCGTATAAAATACACATCTTTGCCAGTGCGGAGGATATCTGCGAACACCTCCCTAATACCATCCTCGCCCTGCAATGTACGGGCGCCGGGCATTTCGGTGGTGGCGTAGAACAGGTTGATAAGCGGGTCGATACCTTGCTTGACCTCTGTTTCGGCACGTTGAATAGCCTTGCGGCGGCGTTCGGCTAGGGTTTCTAGGGCGCTGGGGTGGTTGGGGGTGTACAGGGCTTTTTTGCCGTCTTTTTTGGTGGCTAAGCCCAGGGCGATCAGTTTATCGCAGATCATGTAGCCGTTGGTGCGGGATTCGCCGGTTTTATCGGCTAGTTCGGTAGGGCTAAGAGTGCCGTGCTCAATCAGCGCCAAGTAGCCTTTGGCCTGGCTTTCGGTTAGGCCGGCTTTGCGTAAGATGGTGGTGTCGAAAGGGGCTTGACTGGTGGCTTGGGTGTCCATATACCTTAATACTAGCATACATAAATGTGTTTGTCAAACTAATATTGACAGAAATAAGCATTAAACCACCCCTGTTATTCATTAAATATATAATCATATTATTGACATTTAATACAACTAATGCTATTATGTACACAGTTGATCGAGAGGCAAATTGGTCGACAAGCACGTTGAGAGGGTGGGAAAGAGGATCTATCGCAAGATACCCTTTGGCACCGGGCCAACCCACACCGGCTAAAGAATCGCCTTTACCTTCGCAAAGTAGAATCATCTACTCTTTGTCGGTAAAAACGATTTTCGCTCGGTGTGGATTAACCCGGCACACAAAAGTATCCTGTGATAGATCCTGGGCAGAATTGAGTCCCTGGCATATATGCAGTGTGGTTGATTCTTCTGTGAGATACCACTATGAAGGATGTGAGAACCCAACATGGTGACTATCGCTTGAGCTATTAGCTCCATCAACCTTTCCGTTAGTTAAAAAGCAGCCTAAGCGCTATAACGCTTATAGTTATAGTTTACCCACCAATGAACACCGTTCGTATGGCGGGCCGCTCCGGACGATTGAGCTCCCTGACCGGTTCAACCGCCCAGAGTGGGTAGTAGTACCTGCAAAAAGCTTGAGATGTTGTAAAATTCCAAGGTTCAACCCTGGAACGATACAAAAGCATATTTATAAATAGAGATTACGCGACCGATAGATTGATCTGGTCAGATTGCTGGTAATACTAGTAACTGGCAACCTGACCAGACGTGCACTAAGGCACCCGCCTGGGTGCACACGATCTGTCAGGAGAAAGGAGTGGACCATGTCCGCTCTCGTCGCCACTCCAGCCACCCTCGCCGCTGCCGCGGCGGCCCGCAAGGACGCCCGCGAAGCGGCCTCAGTCCGCGCGGCCGCCGCGGTCGCCGAGGAACGTAAGCTCCTCGGCACCCGCCGTCAGTTCGGGCGGCTGATGTCGCCCGAACAGAAGCGGCTCGACGCGGCCCGCCGCACCCTGCGGCAGGACGGCTGGGCGATCGGGAGGTAACTCCCAATCGCAAAAACTGAACGGGCAGTCAACCCGGACAACGCTCGCTGAGAGCGCTGCGGCGTGTCGCCGCTAAGGGTGGTCATGCCACCACGACACAAGGACGATTTGAAGTTAAATCCATTTCGCCCACGGAGGGCTTAACCGAGCCCTGGCGTGACATTAGGTGAGCTTGACTCCCTGGTGGCACAAAAAAGCCGAATCGGTGGCCGAAGTACTGGCGGTCTCTCAAATCCAGTACGCCTCAACCCGGAGGGGGCGCCTCAACGCCCCCTCCAATAAATCTATGTTGAAAGTTCACCATGTATGAGCAAATAGTTGCTGGTGCTAAATGAGCTTTCAACTGAAAGTTCAAATTAGTTAATAAAGGAGTTTATACTATGGCAAAACCGAGTCTAAGTGAAAGACTAGATATTAGTGAACAGCTTGAGGGAATGGGCGACGACAGACTATTGAAGCCTGTTGACGATGGAGACATTATTCGCACGGCAGAGATTATATCGAATTCGCACCACATGCAAGAGATTATTCGAGGGATGCACAGTGAGTTTGGTAAAAATGTGCTTTGGATTGCAGATTATAGTTTTGGCATACGCGAGATTGACTCTAAGGCAGTTAAGGTGGGGGAGATTGTTGATTCTGATTCAGACGATGAAGATGTATGTGCACTTACTGGATATCATATTGACACGGTTAACAGCGTCACGCTAGGAAGTGCTACTAGTGGAGCTAAGATAGACTTTAAGCGCAGTCCTATGATTGATGGTAATTTTGGCGCACGGTTCATTGAAGGAACTAAGCCGTCGCATATGTACAGAAGGATTTTTATGGCCCTTGGATCAGAAGCGTTATATGATTCTGATTTTAAGGAAAATATGTGGAAGCTGGATGAGAATGAATTTAAGAGTTATCTTAATGATTAATCAATAAAATAACGAAATCTCATAGGGGCGAGGAGACGCTTCACCGCCCCAAATGAGCTTTCAAGCGAAAGTTCAGCACCTTAAAAACACCGTGTTGTAGGCACGGGTAGCTATGGCTGCGAATCAAACTGCTATGGGTTTTTCGCTAATACCCCATACGCGCCAGTAGAGTGCAAAAAGCGCACCACTCTGGCTCCGTTTGTGCCAGCCGCCCCCAAGGGGTGTTGAAAAACAAACCAGTTTCCCCGTTCTGTAAAAAACGGAGAAGTAACACTTTGAAATCTCATAGTCTGAACAAATTTTGTTTACGCGAGTGAGCTTTCAAGGTAAAAACTTAGGAAGCTTGCACCTTTTGGAATAGGTGTTTTTGGTACGTGCCGCGAGATCAGATATCTCACTGGCTTAACGGGATTGTCCCGCGTACTGGATTGTCGAGGAGGCAATCATGTCCAAGATCACTATCGATACCACCAAGCGCGGTCTTGCCGCCACGTGGGAGCGCGGGGGCGGCTTGACCTCGGGCGGATCGGCGGTCATTATCGCCAAGCCTGATGGGTCTAAGCCTCGCGCGGTCTACATCCGCCGTGGTGGCCACTTGGCGTGCGGTGAGCATGCGCTGGTCGCGCTGCATGAGGGGTATTACCTCGTGCATGCTGGCGTCAGCCGCGGCACCCGCAGCTCGGGGCGCATCGAGCGTATCGTCTCGGTGTCCGTCAAGGACATCGATGGCGTCAGGTTCGAGGCGAGCGCCGAGGTGAAGGTGGTCAACACCTTCTCCGAAGGCAGCTGGGATCGCCCGCTTGATGCCAAGCTGGAGGCCGCCGTCAAGGCGGCATTCGGCAAGGCCTCGACGTACCACAACCGTTCGGCATGGTACATCGACACGAGCGAGCGTGCCACCGAGACACCCGAGCAGCGAAAGCGCCGCGAGGCCGAAATGGCCAAGCAGGACGCTGCCCGCGCTCAGCTCCGCGCCGACAAGGCCGCAGCTGATGCCAAGGTGAAAGCCGAGGCCGAAGCTGCCAGCCGTGCGGCGTTGCCCGCGCTGTTGCCGCGCCTCTCGGCGCTGGTGGATCGGCTGGTCGCCCTGAAGGCGGACAACCCGACCACCAGCTACACCGAGTTGGAGCTCGGTGATACCCGGTTCTCGTTCGGGTGGGGGCTGAAGGACGCCCTGTACACAGACCAGAACGTGGCTGCCGCCGAGCGGCTGGTCGCGAACTGGGAGGATCAGGATGCCAAGCGCCGAGAGCGTGCGGCGATGATCCCTCGGTTCGAGGCGTTCGTTCCCCGCGTCGAGGCTCTCGACCTCTCTCTGAGTTTTGGCGACGAGAAGGTAAACTGGGATGGTGGTAGCTACTACGGTGGCTTCGCCTACACCCAGGAGGGGCTCGAGTCCTTCGAATCCGACCTCACCCGCAAGGAGGAAGAAGCGGTCAAGAAGGCACGCGAGGAAGCGGCCGCGGTCGCCAAGGCTTCGGCCGAGGCGGAAGCTGCCCAGCTGGGGTTGCCGGCCAGTGTCGCCATGTGGCGGCGCATGGGTGGAGTGACCAACCGTGGATTTGGTTGGGTCATCCGTCCGGACGGCTCGTCGCGCGAAGCCGACAACTTGGCAGACCTGGTTCGTTACGGTCAGCCTCGCGATGGGGACATGATTTGGAAGCAGATCC
>CALEKV010000101.1 GCA_937902525.1 uncultured Candidatus Saccharibacteria bacterium
GGGAAGCGTCAGCCAATCCCATCCAGTCCCGCTGCTTTTCGTCCACGGCGCCTGGCACGCGGCCTGGTGCTGGGACGAGCACTTCCTCGAGTTCTTCGCCGGCCGGGGATATCGGGCGCTGGCGGTGAGCCTGCGCGGTCACGGAAAGAGCCCGACGGCGAAGCCGCTGCGCAGCTGTTCGATTGCCGACTACGTCGCGGATGTCGGTGCGGTTGCCGACAGTTTGGCCACCAGCCCCGTCGTGGTCGGCCACTCCCTGGGCGCTTTAGTGTCGGTTGAGTTTGCTAAGCGCTACCCGTTAACGGCGCGGCGGCTGGTTCTGTGTTCGCCGCCAATTTACGATACTTCTTATGGACGCAAAACTAAAAACCTGCAACAAGGCGCATTACGTAGGCTGTACGCCGAGCTACCAAACAATCCTGGTATTGTCGTGAATGCTTACGCTTTTGGTAAAAAAGTTCATGCTGTTAACCAAAGCTTGCAGGTTACGCCCGAAACCTTACCGGCGTTTTTGAGCAGCCTACAGGCTAGTATAGTCAACCAGGACACTATGAAATTAATTGAAAAAATTAAAGTCCCAATAGTAATTATTAATGGTCAGTTTGATGTATTAACGGTTGGAAAGGTCTTGCAATCCATTGTGGCTAAACACCAAAATATGCAGTTAGTGACAATACCAACAGCACATACGATTAATAATTTTTATGAACAAAAAATTATTGAAGTATTACAAGGGCGCATACATAAAAAGAGAAACACCTCCAGGGGGACTAAAGGTGTTTCGAGGTAGGGGTATATAAGAAGTAAGGTGCGGGGCGCTAAGTGCGTCCGTGCTATGTGTTAGTATGGCCTATGCGGTAAGGTGCTGCTGTGAACAATATTACAAATGATTCGATTTAGTGCGCTTGACAGCTTGGCCCAGGCTTTGCAGTAGGCGCCTGCCTGCCGAAGCGTTGGCGACTTGGTAGTGGGCGCCGGTTGGTCCCGGGCCGATTTTTATAGTTGCGGCATGGGGCGGTAGCGCCTCAAACATCTGTTCATCAGTATAATCATTGCCTATAGCCAGGATAAAATCGCTGGGGTAGCGGTCGGAAAATTCGCGCGCTATTACGCCTTTGTGCAAGTGTTTTGGCTTGACTTCAATAATTTTACGACCATCATATATGCCAATATCGGAACCTTCAGCCAGTTGGTGTAATGCGGTGCGCAACTCGCCATTACGAATAAAGGCTAGCTCTGGGTTAACGCTTCTGTAATGCCAGACCACGCCAAAATCTTTTGCGTCCACCACCGCCCCGGCGGTGCGCGGCGCAAACTGCTTCATCGCTCGTAGGTATGGGCGTTTATTAAAGCTTTTGGCCTGCATAACCCATTCATTGTGGTCTTTTATCCAGGCACCATGTTCCGCTACCAGGGCTATGCGCGGAAACGCGCCGAACCATTTTTGCATAGTTTCCTTTGTGCGTCCGCTGGTGATGACGATTTTAGTGTCTTTGTGTTGTTGTAGCTTGCCTATCAATTCTAGTAGCGCTGCATCTGGTTTGGCGGAGCCGACAACTGGAGCGCTAACAAAATCCATTAGGGTTCCATCGTAATCTAATAGTAGTAGCCGATTACGTGCCTTGCGATATTTGTTGATGATTATATTTTGTTTTTTTTCAGTCAAACGGTTTTTAAACTGACCTTTATGTGATTTCGCGGCCTTAATCAAATCTGTCATATAATCGCTTGCCCAACGCTGAACGCTGTATTCTGAAATTCTTTTTTTAAGGCGGCGCATGCGTCTTCGCTGTTCGGGCACGGGCATTTTGATGGCCTGATAAATGGCATTGGCGATCTGCTGGGTGTTGTTTGGGTTGACCAGTATTGCATCCAATAGTTCATCAGCTGCGCCAATGGTTTCACTAAGCACTAATACGCCCGGGCGATTTTGCTTACAAGCGATATACTCTTTGGCGACTAGGTTCATGCCATCGCGTAATGGGGTGATGAGCGCAATGTCGGCGCGGTTATAAAGTGGTGCGATTTTATCAAACCCAAAGTTTTGAAACAAATAAATGATTGGCGTCCACGCTGCCGTACCATAAGTCCCATTAATACGGCTGACCATTAGCTCTACCGTGTCGCGCAGTTGCTTGTAGGCCTGAACTTCGGTGCGGCTAGGGGCTTCAATCATGTATAGCGTGGTTTTGCTGTGGAGGTTTGGGTGCTGCTCCAAAAAAGTTTCAAAACCACGCATGCGTTCAATAATGCCTTTTGAATAATCAAGGCGGTCAATAGCCACAATTAATTTCTGACCTTTGTAGTGGTCTTCCAAGACTGCTAACTCTGTCTGTGACTCCCTTGTGTTTAGTTGCTTGGTAAAACGTTCGTTATCTATGCCAATTGGATAAGTGTCCACTTTAATATGCCGCCCGTTATATTCAATAATGTCCCCACGTGATTCGGCGCCGATAAGTCTTGAGGCACTGCTGATAAAATGTCGCGCATAATCATAAATCTGAAACCCTACTAAATCAGCTCCCAGTAGTCCGCTGATTAGTTCGTTACGCTCGGGCAACTGCCTGAATAGTTCGTATGACGGAAAGGGTGTGTGTAAAAAGAACCCAATTTTTGATTCGGGCAGTGTTTGTCGCACCAGCTCTGGCAGCAGCATCAAATGGTAGTCGTGAATCCAGATAGTGCTGGCATTTTCGGCAAAATTTTCGACTGCCTGGCGATATAATTCGTTAACCTGTTGGTAAGCCTGCCAATATCTGTCTTGGTAGTTGGCCTTTTCGGGGAAATAGTGGAACAGAGGCCACAGCGTGTCATTAGAATAGCCTTCGTAAAAATCGGAGATTTGTTGCTTGGTCTGAAAGACTGGTATGTAATCGTAGGTATCAATTAGGTGGTTGGTAATCTGCTCTTTTTCGGATTCAGTTAAATCATCGCTGGCAATGCCAGGCCAACCAATCCATAAATGACCGCCAGCAAGGTTAAGTGAAGCGATGGCAGTACCTAAGCCACCGCTGGTGTGATTGTAAGTAAATGAACCATTTGCGGCGCGCCCTATACTAATTGGCAGTCGATTTGAAACAATGATAACAGGGTCCATACTAAACGATTTTAAGGGGTAGTTTTATTGACAGCTGTAATAAATATTACTAGAATTAAGGTTATGACTATTCCCTTTTTGGCAAGTATCAAGGGTTACAACAAAAAAAGCTTCAAAAGTGACATAGTGGCTGGTCTTATCGTCACCGCTATTGCCGTACCAGAGGTGATGGGTATTGCCGCACTAGCTGGTGTGCCTGTGCAAATGGGGTTATATAGCATATTGTTGGCGCCAGTGATTTTTGCGCTTTTCGGCGCTAGCCGCCGACTGATAGTGGGGGCCGATAGTGCAACCGCCGTGATGTTGGCCGGGGGTGCTAGCATGTTAGCGACTGCCGGTAGCGACCGGTATGTTGACACTATTTTAGTGTTAGGGCTGATGAGCGCAGTGATATTGGCCATTATCACGCTTTTTAAGCTCACATTCATGGCCGATTTAATTTCGCGACCAGTGATGGTGGGTTTTTTGACAGGCATTGGTTTGCAGCTGATGATTGGTAAGCTGCCCGAAATGATAGGCGTTCAGTTGCAGGGAGCGCCGTTAGCTATCTTATCTGCCCTACCATCCACCTTACTTGGCAGTAATGGTATGGCGGTCACGATTGCCACTTTGGTGGCAGGCTTAATCGTGATTTTTCGCCAGTCGCGCATTCCAGGACCGTTAGTGGGATTGTTGGCGGCAATTGTGTTTGCTTTGGTATTTCAGGTTGAGGGTAAAGGGGTTGCAATGGTTGGTGCCTTACCGCATGGACTGCCAGGTGCTGCCCTGTTTTCCATCACACTATCAGATGTGGCTGGTCTGCTACCTGCGGCACTTTCTATTGCCCTGGTGATTGTCGCGCAAAGCTCCACGGTTATCCGGAGCATAGCCGAAGATCACGACGAGCGGCCAGATATTAAACGTGATACGATGGCCTTGAGCGCCGCCGGTGTGGCATCTGCTGTGACGGGCGGATTGGCCATCAACGGTAGTCCACCGCGCACTTTTGCTGCTGACGCTGCTGGCATGCGGACGCAGGTTGCATCAATTGTTATGAGTCTCTGTGTTGTTGTCCTGTTATTATTTGCAGGCGGCACTTTTGCCTATGTGCCGGTTGCGGCATTAGCGGCGATTGTGTTTATGATGGGGTTACACCTAATACGCTTCAGAGAATTAGTTTACTTAGCACGGCATCATAGAATAGAATTTGCTATCGCGTTATCGGCCGTGATAGGTGTGCTGGTCTTGGGTGTGTTTAACGGTATTGTGATTGCCGTGACGGTTAGCTTGATGGAGCGTTTGCGTCGTGAATATCACCCTAGCGACAGCGTGCTGTTAAAAGATGGTAACTTGAGCGATTGGGCCAAGGAGCGTGTGGTTGGTCTAAAAAGGATTCCTAACGACATGTTAGTTTTTGGTTTCGATGCTAGCCTGTTTTTTGAAAACGTGCAATATTTTGGTCACCGTTTACGAAAGGTTGCTCGTAGCGCTAAACACCCACTTCGCAGCGTTATTATTGACACTAGTGCGATGGATAACATTGATTACACTGCGGCTGAGCAGCTTAAGCAGCTTTATCGACACTTGAGTATTGACGGTATTAGGCTGGGTTTTTCCCATGTTTCGCCAAACTTAATGCGTCAGTTTGAAAACTATGGAGTGATTGATTTAGTAGGTCGATATAACACCTTTACCACCCTTAAGGCGGCGATAGAATACGTGCCAGATGTCAGTTTGACGGTATCGGAGCGCGTGGCGGCATTAAAATTGCCAAAAGAAGAGTATGTTGTTGTTGGGGGTGCTATCATGGACGTGCTTAACTTGCGCGATAGCGCCATAATTGACATAGTAGTGTCGCGCGAGGTGTTTGCGAGTTTTGCGGACAATCCCAAATGGCAGCAAGTGCAAGCCAGCTCTGGAAAAGTGGTGTGCGTTAAAGATGGCATTTGGATAATGCGCAGTTGGTTGGGGCGTCCACTTGGCGTGATAAAACGGGCGGGCACTTTCACTAAGAATGGCGTTTTGTTTATGAATCTACAACAGTTGATTTTGTGTAAACAGCGCTTGGCTCGTCGTAAAGACCAGTCTGATATCGCGTTATTGAAGGCGCAGATTGCCCGTAGCCGCACCGCCGCCTAGACAACCGTGATATGGCCGTAAAATGTCAAGCCATTTAAGCTACTTAGCCCCTGCGGGATCGTCCGTACGTCGCCGCGTGCAATACTATATACTTTGGCGTGTGCGCCACCTAGTCTGCGGGATTCCAAGAGTGCCTTTTCCCGGGCGTTCTCGCTTAGCCGGCAGGCGTCAAGGACTAATTCCGGGTCGCCTATCAGGTATACAACATAATCCGCCCCGTGGTGGTAGGTTGCGCATATGGTATCATTCCCGCTGGTGGCCATGGGTGGATGACGTACGCCAATACCACGTTTTGCCAAGAACGCGGTAATAGTTTGGCATGTTAAGGTGTCGTTGCCATAACAACCGTGGGCAGCGGCTACAAGCAACTGATCAATAGTAACTCCGGGCGCGAGCCAGATTTCTTGGACTGTGTTCATAATCTGTATTGTAATACATAAGCGTTTTGCAGTACACTATTGGTATATGGCAACTACAAAGACTACCCGCACTAACAAAAACAAAGCGACCACTACCAGCAAGCGACAAGTAGCTGGCAAAGCGAGTCCCGCTCTGGCCGCAAAAAAACGCTCAACACATAAAAAAACCGTTGCTCATAAAGTCGACTATTATCCAAACCGCATGACGTTCTGGGTGTCGGCAGCTGCCGGCTCCCTGATAGCTTTATTGGCAGTTGTTATTGCGTATAACAGATAAAATTATCGATTATAAAACTACTCGCTATTATGACGGGTGTTTTTTGATATACTGGCTATTTTTTTCGTATCAGACTGGGCAGTAGGTTGCGATCGTATTCAATAGCGCCTTTTTTAAATAGCTGGACAGCGGCAGTCATAACGACCGTGGCGGTTGCTATCAGGATAGCAATGACTACGGCTGTATCGGTCCCGCTCATATTACCCACGGCATTCCGTAGCAAGGCTGGGATTGGTGCGGTGAATGGGAAGAACGTCAAAAAACGTACGAGCGGACTTTCTGGTGAGGACACAAATAGCGTAACAGCATACAGCGGGCCAAACAGTAGTATCATTAGAATGCCAAAATAACTTCCCGCCTCTTTGGCAGATGGCGATGCTGCCCCTACAGCCACCAATAGGCCGGTAAACAGCAAAAAGCTAGCTGCAAAAATCGCAAATGCGCTTGCAATGCGCAAGGGGTTAAATGGTAGGCTGGTTAAATCGAGGCTGGGCAAAGATAGCTGATTGTGCAATAGCAAGTATCCAATAATGACTGGGGCTAAGAATATGATTGCCTGTACAATTGCCAGTGTAATTAACGATAGTACCTTGCCGATAATCAGTGTTTTGGCTTGCACG